>CAYWAH010000001.1:0-133461 GCA_964456505.1 uncultured Clostridium sp.
ATATGCCGAAGATACTTGAAGGTTACCCTTTCTGGAAAATAGGTATCGCCAGATTTTTTTTATTTATTTTAAAAGAAGATTTATAAATATTTTCAAATATTTATAAATCTTCTTTTTTATATAAATTTTATTATCAAAAATAATCTTATATAATTAAATTTTCGATATCTTTTGGAAGTGGAGTTTCTAAATGCATATGTTTATTGGTAATTGGATGAATGAAGTCAATAGCATATGCATGTAAAGCCTGTCTATCAATATATTTAGAAGCATTTCCATAGAGCGTATCTCCAACAATAGGATGGCCAATGTAAGCCAAATGAACCCTTATTTGATGAGTTCTTCCAGTTTCTAATAAAAGTTCAACCTCGGAAAAATTTGATTCATCTGCCTTGAAATTTTTCAAAACCTTATAATGAGTAATTGCTTTTTCTCCTGATGGATTTACTTCTCTTTCAATAATACTTGGTAATTTTCTAGCAATAGGCTTATCAATGCTTCCAAAGCCTTCTAATTTTCCTTCGACTACTGCTATATATTTCTTTTGATATTCATTGTTCTTCATCTCTCTTGTAAACATTTCTTGTATGTATTCACATTTTGCAAATATTACTATTCCTGATGTATTTTTGTCTAATCTATTTACAATTCTAATTTTTTTGTGAAGACCTATTTTATTGAAATACGCTTTTACTCCATTAGCTAGACTTCCATCATAGTCATTTGGACTTGGGTGTACATTTATAAATGGTGGTTTGTTTACAATTAACATCCATTCATCTTCATATAAAATTTCTAATTTTATTTTTTCGTTTGGAACTACTTCACTATCTTCTTCGTCAAAGCCTAAATCAATTTCAATTTTGTCTCCAGACTTTATTGCATGATAAAAGTGTTTATCGATTTTTGCTTTGCTTTTTATAAAATCATTGTTTTCAATATAGTATTCTTGAATACTTTTACCATTTATATATACATAGGAATATTCTACTTTTTTAATTAGCCTTTTAGACATATGAAAGTAGTTCTTTAAAATTTGTATGTAATTATCTTCATCTTTGACTATATATTCTAATTTCATATTCTTATTATAACAGAAATTTTGATAATATAAAATATGTATTTTATAAAAATGCATGCAAGAGGAATATGTTTATTTTATTGACATGTGTATAAAAATAATATAAAATTACAGTAATTAAAGGAAGGATAATCAATTGCTAAGATGTATGAGAGTTGGGATGAATTAGAGAAGTCAATTGAAAATTGTAAAAAGTGTAAATTGTGTGAAGGCAGAACAAATATTGTATTTGGAAGTGGAAACAAGAATGCCGACATAATGTTCATTGGTGAAGGACCAGGTGCTGACGAAGATAGAATTGGGGAGCCTTTTGTTGGTAAAGCAGGCAAACTTATGGATCAGTGCTTGTTTGGATTAGGTATAAAAAGAGAAGAACTTTATATTGCAAATATTGTAAAATGTAGACCACCTCAAAATAGAGTTCCTGAAAAAGATGAAGCAATTGCTTGTATGGAATATTTGAAAAATCAAATATATTTAGTTAAACCTAAAATTATTGTTCTACTTGGAAGTACAGCTCTTAAAAATATCCTTGGAGATGAATATAAAATAACGGCTTCAAGGGGCAAATGGATTAACAAAGATGGAATAGATTATATGCCAACATGGCATCCTGCTGCTTTGCTAAGAGATGAAACAAAAAAGATAGATTTTTGGGAAGATCTAAAGTTGGTAAAAATTAAGTATGAAGAGAATGAATGAAAAAGTAAAAAAATAAAATAAATTGATAAAAAGCAAAAAAATAATTAACAACTAGACTAAAGAAGAAATATGATTTACTTGAAAATATAATAATGTAAATTTAAAATTATAAAATAGTTGATTAAAATAACTAAAAAATTAGTATATCTAAAGAGGAAAAAATATGGATAGATTGAAAGAAATTTCTGATTACTGTTTGAATTGTATAAATAAACCATGCGAAAATAATGGATGTCCACAACATAATAATATACCTGAATTTTTACATGCTAAAAGTAAAGAAGATGCTTATGAAATAATAACAAGAACAAATTTGTTGCCTGCTATTACTGGCAGAATTTGTCCATTTTCAAAGCAATGCCAAGGCTCATGCACAAGAAATTATACAGGCGAACCAGTAAACATAGGAGAATATGAAGCAATAATTGGGGATTACTCAATTGAAAAAGGCTTGAAAATTTCAAAAGATATTGATGAAAAATTAATTGATAAAAAAGTTTGTATTATAGGAAGTGGACCTTGCGGCTTAACTTGTGCAGGATTCTTGGCTAGAAAAGGCGTTAAAGTTACGTTACTTGAAAAGAACAATGAACTTGGAGGCCTTTTAAGATTTGGTATTCCAGATTTTAGACTTGGTAGAGAATTAATTGATAAAACTATTGAGAAAATTTTAGAGCTTGGAGTGGAGGTTCATACAAATACTAAAATTGAAAGTTATGAGAAATTGAAAGAACTTACAAAAGAATATGATTATGTTTTTTTAGCAACTGGTGCAAATGAACCAAAGATAACACTTGAAGGCAACAATGTATTAAGCGCAAATAAAATCCTAGAAGAAATTAATATTCAAAAAGAAAAAATAAAATTTGAAAATTTACAAATAAATAAAAATAGTTCAAACCTAGAATATGAAAAATTAAATGAAAGTCAAGAAAATAATAATGAAATATCTTTAAACACAAATCAGGATGATGATAAAATAAAATATAAAATTCCAGATTTTGCAAATAAGAAAGTAATTGTAAGTGGTGGTGGAAATGTTGCAATTGACATTGCTAGAACACTTGTAAGATATAATGCAGATGTCACAGTAGTATATAGAAGATCGGAAAAAGAAATGCCGGCAGAAACAATTGAAATAGAGAAAGCAAAAGAAGAAAATGTAAAATTTTTATTTCAAACTAATATTCTTTCAAAAGAAGACAAGCAGATTAAATGTATAAAAACGAAACTGGTTCAAACTGCTGATGATGAAAGACCACATCCTGTAAACATTGAAAATACTGAATTTTATATTGATTGTGATTATGTGCTAATTGCAACTGGTTCTACAAGTGATAAAGAAATGCTAGACAATTGCAAAATTGAAACAAAAGAAAATGGATATGTTAAGGTTAATGAAAATTTTAAAACATCAAATCCAAAAATATTTGCGGGAGGAGATATAGTAGGAACCAAGGCCACTGTTGCAAATGCTGCAAGAAATGGTTATTTGGTTGCAAATGAAATTATCAAATTATTTGAAGAATAATGCTATTAAATTTAATTATAAAAAGACAAAATTTTTAAATGCAATGCTTAATAATTTTTTATGATATGAAAATAAAAAAGATTAAAAGATTTTAAATTTAGATAAAAATGGAAAATTATATGGAATAAAATGTCATAATAACAAAATTATACAGTGGTAAAATGTTGAAAAACCACGAAAATTGTTGAATATTACAGAAATGTAATTGCTTTTTAACTCCTTTGTTACATAAAAGAAGAATTTATAGTGTATAATAATTACAACGTACAAAGGAGTAAATTTAATGGATACAATAGATAGTGAATTAAAGAAAAATGGCATAAATGTTTTATTTCCAATAGATACAAAGAATGTAAATAACATAGCAAATTATGTAGCAAAAACATTATACTTTAGTTTTCCGGAACTAAAGCTTGATTATAACACCCTTTTTTCAAGCATATCTAGACTTAATATGTTTATAGCAGATATGCCTCAAAACATGTCAGGGGCTAGCTATTACTATAAAAATTCAACTATCTATTTTAGAAATGGATTGAGCTTGAATATGATAA
Organism: uncultured Clostridium sp.; assembly: GCA_964456505.1. Taxonomy (GTDB): domain Bacteria; phylum Bacillota; class Clostridia; order TANB77; family CAG-508; genus CAG-793. The sequence continues at coordinate 3,869 of CAYWAH010000001.1, forward strand.
AAAAGTTGGCAGTACACGAATGCATCCATCATTTCCAAGAAATAAAAGATTCAAAAGGTAAATTACATAGACTTGGACTTTGCACATATCAGGGAATACGTGGTTATGGAAATGCTCTAAATGAAGCGGCAGTTCAACTAATGTCTGCACACGCCAATAAAATTGAAGAAGACAAAGTTACTTATTATGGAATTAATCTTTCTACACCTAGTCCAGATTATTATCCATTACTTTGCAATTTGATAAGACAAATTGGATATTTAACAGGATTTTCAGTATTATTTGAAAGTACATTTTTTGCAAATGATGCATTCTTTGATAAATTAAAATCTTGTATTGGAGAAAATAAAGCACTAACAATTCAAGAGAATTTTGAAAAAATACTAATTTTTGAAAACAAAATAAATGAATTGACACAAAAAAATCTAACGGAAGATTTATCATACAATAAATTTAAGAAGAGCACAGATAAAATAGCAAAATATAAAAAAGAAATTCAAGACACATTTTTAGGAACACAGAACTTAATTATTTCATCTTTTTTTGATAATGAAATGCCAAAACTTAAAAATGCAAGTCAAATAGAGGATTTTAGAAGATACTTATATAGTTTTAACAACTTAATAGGAACGACACCAACATATTCATTTTTTAATGATTATTATATTAGAAAAATGTCAGAGTTAGATGACATATATCAAAGAATATCAAATCCAGGAATGAGCATAGCCGTTCAAAAGAGATCAAAGATTTCAATAATATTAGAAACTTTAAAGAAAATATTTATGAAGAATGCTTCAGAATATGAAAATGAAATTAATAAATAATTTTTATGTGAGGTCCAAAAAAAAGGACCTCATTATTATTAAAAAATCATTTACATTAAAAAATTCGTATGTTATAATTCGTACAGATTTTAATTAAAAATAACAGGAAAGGATAAAAATTGAACCAGATATTTGGAAATAATTCTGATAATAAGAATAATAAAAATAATGATGGAATAAATAAAAATTCTGATAGTAATTTTTATAATAATTCTAATAATAGCAATTACAACAACGCAAATAATTATAATGATTACAATATTTATGGTAATGATTATAATACTTACAACAATAGTTCTAACATCAATAATAATTATAATGGGTACAATTCTAACAATAATTATAATTCAAACTATTGGAATAACAATTCACAAAATAATGACAACTATTGGGCAAATAAAAATAGCGCTAACCAATCTCAAAACTATAATTCAAATAACTACTATGTAAATAATAACCAAAACTATTCTAACAATATTAAGCAAAACAATTCTCTACATTATATGAGCAATCAACCATCTTATGTAATCAATGCAAATAAGCGAAAAGACAAAACGAATATTAATAAAGTATTGAGAATATTTTGTGTATTAATGATTATAGTTGGTATTAGCACGATGGGAAAATCAATTTATGCTTTAACATATAATAGACCAAAACAAAAAGATAATCCAGTTGTTGAGATAAACAAAATGGGAAAAGAGGTAACTGTTGAAATCAATACACAATATCCAATAAGAGAAATGAGTTACAAATGGAATGATGGAGAAGCCACTACTTTAAAGGGAAACGGAACGATAAATGTTTCAAAAACAATAGAAATACCAAATGGAAACAATGTACTAAAGATAGAAATAATAGACAATTTTGGAAATAAAACACAATATCAAAAGCAATATATTTATCAAAGCACAGATCCAGAAAAACCTAAAATAGAGCTTTCAAAATCAGGAAATAAATTAGTTATAAAGGCAACAGATAATGTAAAAATGTCATATGTAACTTATCAATGGAATAATGACGATGAAGTAAGAGTTGATAGTGAGTCAAATGATCAAAAGGAAATGTCAGTAGAAATAGATGTTCCCAAAGGCGAAAATAAATTATTAATAACAGCAGTTGATGGAGAACAAAATAGAGAAACAGATGAAGAAAAAATTATAGGAGATACAAAGCCAACATTTACAATGTCATCATTAGGAGATGACTTTGTAATCAAGGCACAGGATGATGAAGGAATAGAAAGTATTTCAGTTGTAATTGATGATGGAACACCAATTGAATCAACAGGTATAAAGAAAAAAGAAATTACAGCAACTGTTCCAATATCAAATTTATCAGAAGGAACACATAAGATAAAAGTTACAGTAACAAATATAAATGGTATTAGTAATACACAAGAAACAAACTTATAACAAATGGGAGGAACTAAATTGAAAAAAATTTATTTAGTTGATAGAAATTGTAATTTAAAAAGTGACTTGCAGGTTGTAATGAAGAGTGAAGCAAAAATAATAAAATGTGAACCAGATGATATAGAAAAAATGCTTAAAAACATTCCTGATATGTTTATAATAAATGAAGATGGACTTGATGAAAAAGATGATGTTTTAAGCATTTGTGAAACAATAAGAGATGATGAAGACAATGCAATAACTCCAATAATTGTACTATCTTCAAATACTGAAAAAGAGCACATTAAAAATGTATTAAAGAAAAAGGTTGAATTATATCTTGATACAAAAACAGATTGTGAGATATTAGATTATTATATTCAAAATCTTATGAGATTACTTAATTCAAACAGGATGGTTAGTCCACTTACTGGATTGCCTGGAAATGTTCAAATAAAAGCAGAAATGAAAAAGAGATTAATGAATAAAGAATATTTTGCAATGCTTTACATTGACCTAGATAATTTTAAAGCATACAATGATACTTATGGTTTTTCAAATGGTGATGAGATAATAAAATTTACCGCCAATATTATTTCAAAATATGTCCTTCAAGGAGAAAATGAAGAAAATAATTTTGTGGGACACATTGGCGGAGACGATTTTATTGCAATAGTATCTGATGAAAACTTTGAAGAAATTTGTCAAAATATTGTTGCTGAATTTGACAATCAAGTTGGAAAATTTTTCAATAAAACAGATGTTGAAAGAGGATACATTGAAGTAGAAAATAGAAAAGGATTGATGGAACAATTTCCACTAACATCAGTTTCAATTGGTGTAGTTGAAGTTACTGCAGATAGATTTAAAAACACTTTGGAAATAGGAGAAGCGGGCGCCGCAGTTAAACATTTAGCAAAAACAATTTATGGAAGTACTTATGTAATTGATCGTAGAAAAAATAGAGATGAAAGAAAGAAAACAGATTTAAAATAATTAAATAAAGAAAAAGATAAAAAGTTGTCAATTTGTTTTTTGAATTTAAAACAGATTTTGACAGCTTTTTTATTTTGCTTGTATTAAAATAAGTTTATGAAAATTTACATAGATGTTATTTTTTTTGAAAACTTTGTTATTGATTATTTGATATTATATTCAACTTGTTCAATAGGAAAAATAAAAATACGAAGAGGAAGAATTATTTTATCTAGCATAATTGGAGCAGCTTATGCTATTTTTATGCTGACAATTTTTCAAAAAATTTTAACAAATATTTTTTTAAAAATTTTACTTTCATTTATTATGATTTTTATTATATGTTATCCACAAAAGCTCAAAAAAATGTGCAAAATGCTCTTGCTTTTTTATGTAATAACAGTTTCATTTGGTGGAGCAACGTATGCTTTTTTAAACAATGTATCACACGAAAAAGTTTACTTTTATAAAGGAATCATAATCGGAAATTACTCATTGATTTTGATTTTTTCTTCAGCAATTATTGCAATGATAGCATTAAAAAACGCATTCAAAAATAACAAAGAAAAATTAAAATGGAGCGATTTTCTATGCACTTTAATTTTTGATATTGGAAAAATAAGAATCAAAACAAAGGCTTTTATTGATTCGGGCAATACATTAATTTACAAAAAGACAAATGAAAAAGTAATAGTAATTGATAAAAGAATAATAGATATAAATTCGTTATTAAAACAAAATAATTTATCAACAAAAATAAGATGGATTCCATTTTCGACTATAGGGAAAAAGAATGGAATGATGATGGGAATAAAATGCGATAGGGCAGTTATCATAAAAAATGATGGAAGTAGACTGAATATAAAAGACGTGATTTTAGGGTTATATGATAAAAAAATTAGCAAAAATTACTCGGCTTTGATAGGCATAAATGCAATTAAAGATGCAATAGAAAGTTAATTGGGAGGTATGAAAATGAACATTGTTAAAACTTTAAAAAGAATCTATTTTAATATTTTAAAAATTGATGATGATGAAAATAATTTATTTTATGTATGTGGAAGTGATGATTTACCAGCACCTTTAAGCGAAGAAGAAGAAAAGATTGCAATTGAAAAAATGGAGAATCGGCGATGAAGAGGCAAAAAAATTATTAGTTGAACATAATTTGAGATTAGTTGTGTACATAGCAAAAAAGTTTGAAAATACCGGAATAGGAATTGAAGATTTAATTTCAATTGGGACAATTGGTCTTATGAAAGCAGTAAATACTTTTAATAGCGAAAAGAAAATTAAACTTGCCACATATTCAGCCAAGTGCATTGGAAATGAAATTCTCATGTATTTAAGAAGAAGTGTTAAAACTAAAAGAGAAGTTTCGATTGATGAACCATTGAATAAAGATGGAGATGGAAATGAGCTGCTACTTTGTGATGTTCTTGGAACTTCAAGTGATATTACATCTCAAAGATTGGAAGATGAGGTAGATAGAAAACTTTTAAAGAAATCGATTGCTAAATTGAACGATAAAGAGAAATACATTATGGAACTTAGATTTGGATTTATTTCTGGAAATGAGAAAACGCAAAAAGAAGTTGCTGATATTTTGCGGAATTTCCCAAAGTTACATTTCAAGAATCGAAAAGAAAATCATTAGCAAGATGCGCAAAGAAATTTGTAAAGAAACTTTATAAAAAATAATATTTAGCATTTTAAACTAAAGAAAATAAAAGAAACTAAAAGTTTTAAACTTTTAGTTTCTTTATAATTTTGATTTCCTTTTTCAAATCATTGACTCTTTGTTTTCTAAGTGCAAGAGCATCTCTATACTCTGAAAGAATTTGCTCATAATTATCAAGAGTTTCTCCAGATTGCAAAAGCATTGTCATGCCAGAAAGATAATAATCTTTATCAGTAGGCTTTTTAGCATTCTCTCTCTTCTTGTTGTATTTTTCAATTTGTTCAAGTCTTTTTATTTGAGATTCTAGGTAATATACATAATTCATAACACAACTAATTTCATAAAGGACATCATCGATTACAACATGGAATAATGCTTTTAGAGGCTTTGGATTTATTTTTCCAACACGCTCATTTTGCTTTAAGTGATCTAATGCAACAAGTTCTTTTGGAGGTTGTGCATCTTTGATCAACATCTTTAATGTTTCAGAAATATTTACGTGTGTTGTATAGTGTCTTTTCGTAACTAGTGCATCATATTCATCAGCAACTCTAATTATTTGTGCTGAATATGGAATATCATTTTTCTTTAAACCACGAGGATATCCTGTACCATTTAATGATTCATGATGATACCAAGGCCCATCTGAATATGGCTTTAAGTTAATATCATTCATACAATACTCATAACCAAGAGTAGTGTGCGTTTTCATTATCTCAAATTCCTCATCAGTGAGAGGACCATTTTTTGTAAGTATTTCTTTTGGAATAAACATTTTCCCTAAATCGTGAATATATCCTGCAATCATACAATGAATTGTGAATTGATTATTGCATCTCATAAATTCACAAATTCTTGTACAAAGATTTGCGACATTTTCACAATGTTTCAATGTCATTTCATCAAGTCTTCCCATAACAGTTAAACTGTTTTTTAAATTATCATCAAGATCTTTTAAACTGATGTTGGAAGGACTATAAAAATCAAACTTTTCTTCAAACATACATTTCTCCTTTGTTTAATTTTATAATAACATTAAAAAGAAATAAAAGCAATATTATTGAAAAAATTTCCTCATTATGATATAAGAATAATTAAGAAATTTTTTACAAATAATAAAACAAAGGAAGGAGATAAAATGAGCGATTTATTATATGAAAACAAGTGTGGATGGGACAATGTAAGTGATGAAGAAAATGAAAAAATAATGAATTTTGCAAATGACTATATTGATTTCATGAACAAATCTAAAACTGAAAGAGAAATTATTTCTAGTGCTAAGAGCATGGCAGAAGAGAATGGATTCAGAAATATTGAAGATGTTCAAGAATTGCACGCAGGAGATAAGGTTTATTATATAAATAGAGAAAAGAATATTTATTTAGCAGTAATAGGCACTGATGATATTGCAAATGGCATAAATATCATTGGTGCACATGCTGATTCTCCAAGATTAGATGTTAAACCAAATCCATTATATCAAAGTGGAGATTTGGCTTATTTGAATACACACTATTATGGTGGATTGAAGAAATATCAATGGACAACAATTCCTCTTGCAATACATGGTGTTATTGTTAAGGAAAACGGAGAAAAAATAACAGTTTCAATTGGTGAAAAAGATGATGAGCCTGTATTTGTAATTACAGATTTGTTACCTCATTTAGGCAGAGCCCAAATGCAAAAAAAATTATCAGAAGCTATTGAGGGAGAAAAATTAGATTTAGCAATTGGAAGTAAACCCCAAAAGGCTGATGGTGATGATAAAACAGATTTAATAAAGAAAAACATTATGAAGATACTAAATCAAAAATATGGAATTACAGAAGAAGATTTTATGAGCAGTGAACTTGAAATTGTTCCAGCATTTAAGGCTAGATCAATGGGATTTGATAGTTCAATGGTTGCAAGTTATGGTCAAGACGATAAAGTTTGTGTGTACACATCTTTAAGAGCAATATTAACAATTGAAAATCCAAAGAGAACTGCAGTATGTTTATTCTCTGATAAAGAAGAAATAGGAAGTATGGGAAACACTGGAATGCAATCACATGTATTTGATACTTTCATTTCTGAAATTTTAAACAAATTGAATGTAAATAAAACAAACTTATTAGACAAAGTTTTCTGCAAATCTAAAATGTTATCAGCAGATGTTGATGCAGGTGTTGACCCATTATATCAAGATGTATCAGACCTTCAAAATTCAGGCTTCATTGGACATGGTATTTCATTAAATAAATATACAGGCGCTGGTGGAAAATATGATTCATCAGATGCAAACGCTGAATTTGTAGGATATATTAGAAGATTATTTAATCAAAATAGTGTTAAATTCCAAATTGCTGAACTTGGAAAAGTAGATGCCGGAGGCGGTGGAACAATTGCTTACATTTTAGCAGACAAAGGTTGTGATGTAATTGATTGCGGAGTTCCAGTACTTTCAATGCATTCTCCTTATGAAGTTACAAGCAAATTTGATATATATACTGCATACAAGGCATACAAAGCCTTTTTCGAGAAAGCAGAATAAAAAATTGCTATTGTAATAATTCTTAATATATTAATTTTTTTGCCCTTACCGGATTATGCTTTTTTTGATGTCACTCAATTCACTTTTAAAAAAGTGAATTTCGGACTACTGATCTGAAAGTATAATCATTCGCCCTTCGCTTGCGCTCCGGTTGCTCGCTGCGCGGGCATGCAAAATTAATATATTAAGAATATTAAGATTTATAATATTTAATGAATAATATATTGCAAAAAATTGCTATTTATGGTATAAAATAAATAGCAATTTTTTATTTATAAGTAATAAGTAAGTGAAAACAAAAATGAAAAACATAAAAGACTATAATTTAGATGATTTAAAGAAAGAAATGATAGAATTAGGAGAAAAACCATTTAGAGCAGAGCAAATCTTTAAATGGTTATTTGTTGAAAAAGTCAAATCATTTGATGAAATGACAAATCTTTCTTTAGACTTAAGAGAAAAATTGAAACAAAATTATAATATTTGCAACTTTAAAATTGTGAAAAGGCTAGAGTCCGTAGATGGAACCAAAAAATACTTATTTGGACTTGATGATGGAAATGCGATTGAATCTGTTTTGATGGAATATCATTTTGGAAAAAGTGTATGCGTTTCTTCACAAATAGGTTGTAAAATGGGATGCAAATTTTGTGCTTCTACAGGAATTCCTTTTATTAGAAATTTGTCAGCAGGAGAAATCGTAGAACAAATACTTGCTATTGAACAAGATCAGAATTGCAAAGTTTCTAATGTTGTATTTATGGGCATCGGCGAACCTATGGATAATTTTGATAATGTAATGAAAGCAATTGATATTTTAAATAATCCAAAGGGATTAAATATTGGTGCAAGACACATTTCAGTTTCTACAAGTGGAGTTGTGCCAAAAATATATGAATTTGCTGATAGAAATATGCAGTGTACTTTGTCTATTTCTTTACATAGCCCTAATGATGAAGTTCGTTCTAGTATGATGCCAGTAAATGATGCATATAATATTAGTGAATTAATGAAAGTATGTAGATATTACATAGAGAAAACTAATAAGCGAATTTCTTTTGAGTATGCTTTGGCAAAAGATAATAATGATAATTTGAAAGATGCTCAGGAGCTTGTAAATTTACTACATGGAATGTTATGTCATGTAAATTTAATTCCTATTAACAAAATAGAAAATGGAAAATATACAAAGAGTTCTTTAGATAATATTATGAAATTCAGAGATTATTTAAATGATCATGGAATTGTAGCAACAATTAGGAGAGAACTTGGCTCAGATATAAATGCTGCGTGCGGACAACTTCGTAGACAGAATATTGCAAAAGAAGAAAAATGTGAAACAAAGGGAGGAAATAATTAATGCCGACAGCTTATGCAACAAGCGACAAGGGTAGAGCAAGAGAATTGAATGAGGATTATTACTTTATAAGCAAACCAGATGACGAGGTGCAATTATTTATTTTAGCAGATGGAATGGGTGGCTATGAAGGTGGCGAAATTGCTAGTAAACTTGCAGTTAATACAGCTAAGAATTATATACTTTCAAATTATGTAAAATCCTTGGAAAATAAAGAGTCACTTTTAGATTTAGTAAAAGGGGCTAGTCAATATGCAAATATGGTAGTATATGAAAAAGCACAATCAGATGAAAGATTAAAGAAAATGGGAACTACACTTGATATTTGCTTATTTTATCACACTAATATTTTTATCTCACATATTGGAGATAGTAGAATTTATAGAAAAAGAAAAGAATTTTTTAGAAGAATGACAAGAGATCACAGTTATGTACAAAAACTAATTGATGATGGAAAAATAACAAAAGAAGAGGGAATTAATCATCCGGATAAAAATATGTTAATGAAGGCTTTGGGTAGCAATTCTTATGTTGAACCAGATGCTATGATAAAAGGATTTATTAAAGACGATGTTGTGCTTATGTGTTCTGATGGATTAACAAACATGGTGCCAGAACAAGAGATTTTAAGCATTATAAATGAGAACCCTGGAGATTCAACAAAATTACTAATTGACAAGGCAAATGAAAATGGTGGTAAAGATAATGTTACCGCAATAATAATCCGCTAAGATTATGAGAGAAAGGAAAATGGGAAATGAATCTAGTTGGAAAAATGATTGGCAACAGGTACGAAATTCTTAAAGAAGTTGGAAATGGTGGAATGGCAATTGTATATAAAGCCAAGGACCATATACTTAATAGATATGTTGCTGTAAAAGTTTTAAAAGATGAATTTACAACAGATAGTGACTTTATAAAGAGATTTAACACTGAAGCACAATCTGCTGCAGGTCTTACAAATCCTAATATTGTTTCAATATATGATGTTGGACATGAAGAGGATCCTGATATTTATTATATCGTAATGGAACTTGTAAAAGGAAAAACTCTTAAAGAGATAATTACAAAAGATAAAAGAATATCATGGAAATGGGCTGTAAATATTGCAATGCAAATTGCTTCTGCTTTGGAAGAAGCACATAGTAATGGAATTGTCCACAGAGATATTAAGCCACACAATATTATCATTACAGAAGATGGCGTTGCTAAAGTTACTGATTTTGGAATTGCAAAAGCAGTTTCAAATTCAACGATGACAGCATTTGGAACAACATTGGGTTCAGTACATTATTTTTCACCTGAACAAGCAAAGGGGAGCATTACTGATGCTAAATCAGATTTGTATTCATTAGGTGTTGTAATGTATGAAATGCTTACAGGTAAAGTTCCATTTGACGCAGATACACCAGTTTCAATCGCTTTAAAACACATGCAAGAGGAACCAGTACCACCTATTGAACTAAATGATGAAATACCTCAAGCAGTAAATGACATTGTATTGAAAGCAATGCAAAAAAATCCTGTTGATAGATATCAATCAGCTGAAGAAATGATTCAAGATTTGAAAAAAGCATTAAAAGATCCAGATGGAGATTTTGTTGTAATTGAAAATAAAGATGGCGAATACACAAGAGTTTTACGCACAGTATCTGATAAGGATGAACCTAAAAAGAAAAAGGAAAACAAAATAAAAGCATTTTTTAGAGAACATCCAAGAACAAAGGTTATTGCGTTTTTGCTAGGATTAGTTTTACTTTTCGTTGTTGTTTTCATGCTTACAAAAATAGCGCTTGATGGAGGAGTTGGCACTAAGAAAGTTGACTTACCTAATGTTGTTGGTAAGACAGAAGATGAAGCAAAGAGCATAATAGAACAAGCCGGATTAAAAATGGAAGTTGGAGATTCTGAAGCAAGTAGTGAAGTCGCAGAAGGATTGATTATTATGCAAGAGCCTCCATACCAAAGTGATACAAAAGTTGAAAAGGGTTCAACTGTAAAAATCACTTTAAGTACAGGGCCTGAAACTGCAGAACTTCCAGATTTCAAAGATCAAGACATTGAAACAGTACGTGCAGAGGCTAAAAAAATTGGCTTAACACTTAATGAAAGCGATGAATTTAGCGACAAAGTTGATGAAAATAAAGTTATTAGCCAAAGTGTAAAGGCTGGTACACAGGTAAAATCAGGGGATTCAGTATCAGTAGTAGTAAGCAAAGGTGTTGAGAAAACAACTGTACCAACAGTTGTTGGAATGGATGAAGGTACTGCTAAAGCTACAATATCAAATGCTAACTTAAAGTCAGAAGTATCATACACAAATGATGATACAAAAGATGATGGAAAAGTTGTTTCTCAAAGTGTTGACCAAGGAAAAGAAGTTGCTACAGGTACAACAGTTAAGATAGTAGTTAACAAGATAAAGAAAGAAAGCAAAACATTAAATATTTATGTAAGGCTAAAGTCAACAAATAACACTTCAGAAACTACAGAAGATTCAACAATAAAAGTTTCATATTCGTTTATAATAAATGGTGTAACTAGTACACCACAAACATCAACAATTAATAGTAATGTTGATAAAGATTTGCTTATTGGCTCAGGAACAAGCACTGATAAAATTACTGTAAAAGGTACAATGACAATTAATAATAAAAAAATAGATTTTCAAGAACAAACATTTAACATCAAAGACTATACGAACAATGCAAAAGCAATCTTAACACCAGAAATTAATTTAGATGATTATATAATAAAACAGGAGAATTAGATGGAAGAAAAAATACAAGAAAAATCATGTGGATGCATAATAATTAGGGATGATGGAAAAATATTATTAATAAAACAAACACAAGGACATTGGGGATTTCCTAAAGGACATGTAGAAAAAAATGAAACAGAAATTGAAACAGCCACAAGAGAAGTAAAAGAAGAAACTAATCTTGATGTTTCAATAGATGAAAGCAAGAGATACACTGAACACTATTATACAAACAAAGGAAGATATAAGGAAGTTGTAATTTTTGTAGCACATCCTAAAAGCCTTGATGTAAAAAAACAGGATGAAGAAATAACAGACACAAAATGGTGTGAACCTTCAGAAGTAATAAATCAATTAACTTATGATAGTTCAAAAAATATGTTTAAAGAAATGGCAACTGAAAACCACATAAATCTTTAAAATAGAGAAAGAGCATTGAATAATCAATGCTCTTATTTTTTCATCCAAATTATTTTCAGATTATTATACAAATCATTATGCAAATTTGCTTTGTTATAATTCAAATTTTATTTAAATGAAATCTAAAAAAAATTTACATATTCTAGGCTTGGACCTATATCATATTTTCTTTTTAATAAAAATATAATTCAATGAAAAGAGGAAAATATGGGTAGATTCGATAAAATCTTTGAAATTCCAGAAGACTTAGAAAAAGACATTCCTAAATTGACTATATTAAATTTTGATAGAGTTTATATAGAAAATTATGTATGTATTTTGGAATATCAAGATTATTTTATAAAAATCAAAATGAAAAATGGAATCGTCAACATAAATGGAATAAAACTTTTAATGAATGAAATGACAAAAGAAGATTTGATTATAACAGGTACAATCGATAGCATAGAATTTGAAAAATTTAAAGAGTAGGTGTTATGTTTAAAAATTTAATTTTTTATTTTTTGGGATACATTTGTATTCAAGTTGAAGGATATTATATTGAACATTTTATAAATGATTGCAATAAAAATCGGTGTGTTAATATGGAACATGAATAGAAAAATTCCAACAGTGATAAAAATAAATGTTAGAAAAAGTGATTTCAAAAAAGTAAGTGGGTTTGCAACAAAGAATAATTGCTATTTAAGTATTGAAAGAAAAGTAGGAATACCTTTTTTAATTGAAAAATATAAAAGCAGAAAGGCGCTTATTATACTAGCATTTGTAGTGATTTTTGCAATTGCTTTTGCAAGTCAATTAGTGTGGAATATTCAAATTGAAGGATGCAAAAATATTGACTCAAACGAGATAATGAAAGTACTAAATAAAAATGGCGTAAATAAAGGAAAATTGAAATCAAGAATTGATATTGAAAATGTACTTGAAAAAGTAAAATATAATGTTGATGGAATATCATGGATTGGCGCAGAATACAAGGGCACAAATATTATTGTGAGAGTTGTAGAAGCCCAGCCAAAGCCTAAAATAAATGATGAAAGTGATTATACAAATATCGTTGCAACAAAGGATGGAGTTGTAACTAAAATAATTGCAGAGAACGGAACTGCTATGGTAAAGGAAGGAGATGAGGTAAAAAAGGGAGATATTTTGATAGGTGGATTTATGCAAGGTTTGTACACAGACAAATATTATGTAAATAGCCAGGGAAGCGTAAAAGCTAAAATAAATTATTCAAAAACAGTAAAAATTGATAAAAAGGAAGAAAAAAATGATAAAACAGGTAAAATGAACACAAAAATGTCGATAAAATTCAAAAATTTTAAAATAAATTTCTATAAAAGACTTTCAAATTTTGAAATTTATGATACAATAGTAGCGAGTAAAAAAGTAGGATTATTTTCAGATAAAATTTTACCTATTGAACTTATACAATACAAATGCTATGAGCTTACGAGGAGTTACGTTTTAAACGATTATGATATGGCTAAAAGCAAGGGTGAAAGTCAGGCAAAAGAAGAGCTAAATAATATCATAAATGGAGACATAGTAAATAGCGAAACAGTAGTTACAGAAAATGATTCTTGCTTTGATGTTACAGTAAATTACGAAGTCATTGAAGAAATAGGCGCTAAAGAAAAAATTAATATATGAAAGGATGAAAAAATGGTTGTTGAAAAAAGTTTAAAATTATATGATACTAAAAAAACTTTCTTTGGAAAAATTGGAAATACTTTCTGCAGAATATTAGCACCAACTAAGCTCGGTATTAATAGCTTTTTGGTTAACATGAAAAGAAGCGCTATGATTAAAAATTATAAAGCAATGCAAAAATGCAATGATGACAAAAAACTAGTTTATGAAAAAAAATTAGCTACTTCGTATTCACTTTATTTAGAGTCAATTGATCAATTAATAATAGATGTACTTTATAAAAAAGTAAAAGCAAATACAGCTACTGAACTTCAAAAAAATGAACTTTCAAATTATTATAACATCATTCATATAAAAGAAAATGATGAAATCGAGTATAAATTTAAAAAACAACAATATTTGATAAATCTTGATTTTCATTTATTAAAAGAAGCTAAAAAGAATAAAACTTATGAAGAATATAAGCCATTATACATACATCAAATGGATCAATTAACAAAATCATTATTAAAACACTTCTCAATGAAGTTAACAGAAAAAATGTCACAAATGGATAAGGAAGAAGTATATAATAAAATATTTGAAACACTAGAAGACTATACAACAGACATTCTTCCTTTGAAAGATGTTACAGATGATGAGTTAATTAAAGAAATAAGTTTGTTTGAAACTTATGAAGTTGGAAAATTGGACCAAGTAGATGTTTTAGACAAGAGAACAATTTTACTTGGAATAAGTAGAAAATTATTTACACATAGTTTGCCATTAGTTGCTTGCGAAAGATGCTATATAAAAATAATGAAAGACACAAGACAATTAATAGTTGACACAAAGATTGCTAGAAAAAGAGAAAATGCCTATCAATTATTGCTAAGAGAAATTGAACAATACAATGATAAATTATTAAGAGGTAAAATATATTGGGACAAGCCTGAAAACAAAAAATTATTTAATGAATTTGATAGCAAGCGCAAAATCCTTAATGAGCAAAAAGATAGTTTATCACCACATGATTATGATGTTAAGAAACAAATTCTTTATATTAGAGAAGACATGAAAATACTTCAAAATTATGATGCTAAATATTATGGAATTATCAAATTCTATAAAGATAGATTAGTTAAATTAGGTGATATGAAGCGCATTAAAAATACATGCACTACAGGAAAATATAAGGTTGTAAAACCATACAGAAAGGTAGTAGAAAATGAAGCAGCATGCTGAAATAACTTATGATGGCATAGAACAAAATGATGAGTATGAAGAAATAATTAATAAAGTTATTGATGAATGTTTTAAAATAGAAAATATGGACAAGTTAAAGTTGTACGTAAGTATAACTTTGACTGTGCCTGCTGTTATTCAAGAAATAAATAAAAAGTATAGAAACATAGATTCTCCAACAGATGTTTTATCTTTTCCGATGTTTGAAAAAAATGAATTAGACAAAATGAT
This sequence comes from uncultured Clostridium sp., assembly GCA_964456505.1. Classification (GTDB taxonomy): domain Bacteria; phylum Bacillota; class Clostridia; order TANB77; family CAG-508; genus CAG-793. The sequence continues at coordinate 18,925 of CAYWAH010000001.1, forward strand.
TAAGGAAAAATATGATATTGATGACGTCCTTGGAGATTTAATTATCTCTATACCAAGAGTTTATGATCAAGCAAATGAATATGGACATAGTTTTAAAAGAGAACTTGCATATATGTGCGTTCATGGCTTTTATCATTTGATGGGATATGATCATATGATAGAAAGTGATAAAAAAATAATGAGAAAAAAAGAAGATATAGTATTAAATTCACTTAATATTACAAGAGACAGTTTAAATTAATTTTTTATTTTAGTAATAATGGAAGGACTAGATTATGAAAAATCTAAATACAAATAATGCAGACTCTAGATTATATAATCGTAATTTTATACAAGCAGTTTCAAACGCTGTAAATGGAATAGTATATTGTGCAACAACACAAACAAACATTAGAAAACAATTGATATTAGGAACAATTATTATGATATTAAGTTTGTTCTATAATTTTACAACAGCAGAATTTTTTTGCTTAACATTTGCAGTATTTTTTGTAATATTTGCAGAAATGGAAAATACGGCAATTGAAACATTAGTTGATTTATTTGTAGACGTATATCATCCAAAAGCAAAAGTTACAAAGGATGTGGCAGCAGGGGCTGTTGTATTATCTGCTATAAATGCAATTATTGTAGCATATTTCTTATTCTTTAAAGAAACATCTGTTATGAAATTAGGAAACACAATTCTTTCAGAAGTAATGGAATCACCTGCACATCTTACATTTGTAGCAATTATCCTTACTGTAATAGCAATAATTGCTGCAAAAACTGCAGTCAAAACAAAAGAATATACAACAGGAAAGCCTGCAAAATTTATTCCTAGTGGACAGTCAATGATAGCATTTGCAATATTGACAGCAATTTGGTTAAATTCTAGAAATCCAGTTGTTTTCTGCTTGGCATTAACTTTATCAATATTGGTTGTTGGAAATAGGATGAACGATAATAGAACATTTGGAGAGGTTCTATTTGGAGCATTCATGGGAATGCTTATTGTATTACTTGTATTTGGCTTAGCTACACTTAAATAAATTTAGTTTAACTAATCTATTATTAAAGCTAAAATAAAAATCTATTTTTTAGGAGTAAAAAATGGTAGAAAAGAAAAAACAAAAAGGAAAGATTGCAATAATAATATTAATAATTGTAATACTTATATTAGGAGTAGTTGCAGGCTTTTTATATTATAAAATGTTTAATTCTGATAATACACAAGAAGAGAAGAAGCCAATAATATTTGAAAAGAATGATGATAAAAAAGTCCAAATTTATTCTGGAAATGAAAGACCAATTGCAATAATGATTGATAACCATAAAGCAGCAATGCCACATGCCGGATTAAGCAAAGCATACATAGTTTATGAAATAATTGTTGAAGGCGGAGAGTCAAGATTAATGGCACTTTTCAAAGGACAAGATGTTGACAAAATAGGACCAGTAAGAAGCTCTAGACATTATTTTCTAGATTATGCTTTAGAAAATGATGCAATATATGTTCACTATGGCTGGAGCCCACAAGCAGAAAGTGATATTTCAAATTTAGGTGTAAATAATATAAATGGAATAACAGAAGATGCAAATGATTTTTGGAGAACAAGTTTAAGAAGCGCTCCACACAATGTGTTAACATCAACAGAAAATATTATGAAAATAGCAAAAAGCAAAGGATATAGAACAACATCATCTGCTAAGAGTGTATTAAATTATTCAGTTGATGAGATAAATTTAGGAAATGATGAAAATAAAGAAACAAATGAAAATTCATTTACAAATACAAATTCTTCAACTAATAGTAGTACACGTTTAAATACAATAACAAACAATAGCAGTTCAACAAGTGTTAAAGCAATAAATGCTACATCAATTTCAATACCATATTCAGAGTCTAATAATGTAAAATGGACTTATGATGAAAGCACAAAGAGATATTCTAGAACTTCAAAAGGGATAAAAGAAACAGAATGGTTTGATGGAACAGATGTTACTGCAAAAAATATTATTATTGAATTTATTGCAAATAGTACACTCGATGATGGATCAGGAAAAGGCAGACAAACACTTGATACAACAGGTACAAAAGATGGTTATTATATTACAAATGGAAAAGCAATAAAAATAAAATGCACAAAAGCTACAAGAAAATCAAAAACAGAATATAAGGATTTAAATGGAAATGAAATAAAAGTAAATGATGGTAACACATTTATTCAAATTGTTCCAATAAATTCTAATGTTTCAATTGAATAATAATTGAAACAAAAAACATATACATCAAAGTGAGGAAATAATGAGTAACTTTAAATCGGGTTTTGTAACAATTATCGGAAAATCGAATGTTGGAAAATCAAGTTTAACAAATAGAATAATTGGAGAAAAGGTATCAGCCGTTGTGAATAAAAAACAAACAACTAGGAAGAATGCAAAAGCAATTTTAAATAGACCAAATTCACAGATTGTATTTATTGATACGCCAGGAATATTTGAATCAAAAACTTTACTTGATAAAACAATGAATAAATCAGCAATATCAAGTATAGAAGATGTTGATTTAATAGTATATATGATTGATGCAACAGATAAAAATATTGATCAGAAAACAATAAATATAATTAAAGAAAGTAATAAAAAAACAATACTTGCAATTAATAAAATTGATTTGATTTCAAAAGAAAAATTGGCTGAATTAATTGATACTTATAACAAATTATATGATTTCACATCAATCGTTCCAATTTCAATAAAGAAAGATGAAAATATTGATGAGCTTTTAGATGAAATAGAAAGAAACTTAGAAGAAGGTCCAGCATATTATGATGTAGAAGAATATACAGATCAAACATTAAGAGAGTTAAGTGAAGAAGTTATTAGAGAAAAGGCTTTAAAACTTTTAAGGGATGAGGTTCCACATGGAATATATGTAGAAACCACAAAGATGAAAAGTAGAAAAACAAAATTAAACGAAAAAATATTTGACATAGAATCTACAATTTATTGTATAAGAGAATCACATAAGGGAATAATAATTGGAAAGAATGGTTCAATGCTAAAAAAGATTGGAACATATGCACGTGAGGATCTCGAAAAGATGCTTAACTCGAAAGTAAATTTAAAGTTATGGGTAAAAGTTAACAAAGATTGGATGAATGATTCAAATATTGTTAAAAAATTTAAAGCAAATGATAAGTGATTCAATTAATGCATAGAATAGGAGAACATGATGATAAAGCAAATTGCATGGAATACCTTTAAAAATACAGGCGATATAAATACAATGATGGAATTAATTGAAGTAGATAAAGTAATACAAGACGAAGCAAAAAATAAAGAAACAAATGAATTAAAAAATATTATCAAAGAAAACACAAATTATGGGTATTATAAAAACAAAGGGAATAATTCTAGCACAAAATAACATGGGCGATAATGATACCATGTGCACAATTTTGACACCTAATTTAGGAAAAATAGGTTGCGCAGCAAAAGGTTCCAGAAGACCAAAAAGTTCATTAATGGCAGGAACCCAATTTTTGTGCTTTGGAGATTTCATAATTTATAAAGGCGTTGGAAGTTATAATATGAATTCTTGCGAACCAATAGAAATATTTTACAATATAAGACTTGATATAGATAAGTTGACTATTGCTTCAGAAATTGCTAAAATAACGAATGATGTAACAAATGAAAACGATAATTCATCTTATAGAATATTACAACTAGTGCTAAATACATTGTATGTAATTTCAGAAACAGATATTGATTTAGACTTTGCATTGTCTATATTTAAATTGAGATTACTTAGTATAATAGGCTTTAGACCAATTATTGAACAATGCGCAAATTGCGGAGAAAAAGAAAACTTAAATTATTTTAGTTTGAAAAACAATGGGCTAGAATGTGATATTTGTGCTAGACTTGATAAAAGTGCAATAAAAATATCGCAATCAACTGCTAAAGCTATTAAATTTATTATATGGGCAGAGCCTAAAAAAATATTTTCATTTAATATGTCTGATGAAAATAAACAAGAATTGAAAGTGTTATCAAAACTTTATTTGGACAAATGCCTTGAAAGAGAATATCCATAGGCAATACTAATAACACAAAAACCGAATTAAAACTAGAAGCAAAATAATTTTAAGATTATTAAATATGGGATTCATAGAAATAAACAAAAGAACATATGAGTAAAAAGGGTGTGATTAAAATAGAAATTAAAATTGATGATTTAAATATAAATTATATAAAACAGGGAAAAGGAAATAATGTATTAATAGTACCAGGTTGGGGCGCTCCAATAAATACATATATGACATTATTTAATTCTATTTCAAAATATGCATGCTGTTATGTTCTTGACATGCCTGGAGTAGGAGATTCGGATGAGCCTAAAAAAAGTTGGGATGTAAATGACTATGTTGACTTCTTGAAAAAGTTTATAAAAGCATTAGAATTAAAAGAACTTAGTTTGATTGGACATTCAAATGGTGGAAGAGTTATCATAAAAATGATGAGCGAACATCCTACAGAATTCAAGGTAAATAAGATAATTTTAATGGGAAGTGCAGGAATAAAAAACAAGAGAACATTTAAACAAAATTGCAAAGTATATACATATAAATTTGGAAAAAAAATTTTAAGTTTAAAATTGGTAAAGAAAATATGGCCAGATGCTATTGAGAACTTTAAGAAAAACGCTGGTTCTGAAGATTATAGAAATTCTACACCAATAATGAGAGAAACAATGGTTAAATTAATCAACACAGATTTAACTGATGATTTGCATAAAATTGAACAGCCAACACTAATAATTTGGGGAGAAAAAGATACTGCAGAAAAAATTCAAAATGGTGAACTTATGGAAAAACTTATTCCAGATGCAGGACTAGTAAAAATAGAAGATGGTTCACACTTTGTTTTTCTTGAAAAAACTGGATATGTTAACCTAGTAATAAAAACTTTTTTAGAGCAAAAATAAAACTGCTTTTAAAAAAGAAATTTACATTATAAATAAGGTTTTATCCAATATTTTGAAGCAAAAAAATGATAGAAAATATTTGATAATCAAAAGATGCTTTATTGATAAAAAATATTTTATAATAAACAATGGTTTATAGATAAATCCTAAAAATCTAAATACAAAATACAAGGAAATAAAATGGTTTTTGAAATACTATTTATTCTAAATTTAATCTTGCTTTTTGTTTACTATATGCATATGTTTCAACTAAATTCATACTTTTTTAAAAAGTATATGCATTGGTTTAATCAAAGCAAAAAAGGAATAATAACTAGAACAATATTATCATTATTACCAGCAATACTTTATTTATTTAATAATACTTGTAAAGTAATTGCTTTCATAATACTTACAATTTCAATTATTTACAATATACCAAAAAAGAAAGCAAAAATTTCAATTAAATTTACAAAAAGAGTTAATAGAATGTTTGTAACCGAAGCAATCTTGATGGTTATTATTTTAATCCTAAATTCTTTTGTTAAAAACACTAATTTGATTTATATTGTACTTTCTATTTTAGCACCTTTTATGTGCATAATTGCGAACTTCATAAATAAGCCAATTGAACATAGAATAAATATGTATTACATAAATGATGCTAAAAGAATATTAGCTGAACAAAAGGATTTGCTTGTGATTGGTGTTACAGGAAGCTATGGAAAAACTAGTGTAAAAAACTTTCTATATCAAATGCTTTCAAAAAAATATGAGGTTTTACAAACACCAAAAAATTATAATACTACAATGGGCGTAGTACGTACAATTCGCGAAAACCTAAAACCATACCATCAAATATTTATTTGTGAAATGGGAGCAACAAAAGTAAATGATATAAAAGAAATATGTGATTTGGTTCATCCTAAATTAGGAGTAATTACTGCAATTGGACCACAGCATTTGCAAAGTTTTAAAAGTATTGACAATATAATAAAAACAAAATTTGAACTTGCGGATGCAGTTGCAGAAGCGGGTGGAAAAATATTTTTAAATTGCAATAATGAATACATAAATTCAAACAAAGATAAATATGACTTTGTTTCTTATGGCGTTAATGATGACAAACTCGAATACAATGCGCATGATATAAAAATGAATGCAAGTGAAAAATCATTTAAAGTAAAAGATAAGCGTACATTTGAGGATGTAAAATTTGAAACCAATATAATTGGAAAACAAAATATTATGAATTTGACTGGAGCAATGGCTGTTGCAAATTATCTTGGAATTGATTTGAAAACATTGAAACCTGTTGTAAGAAAAATGCAAAATGTTGAGCATAGATTACAACCAATTCACAATGGTAATGTGACAATCATTGATGATGCCTACAATTCAAATCCTATTAGCTCAAAATATGCAATTGATACTTTAAAAGAATTTAATGGAACAAGAATAATAGTTACACCTGGTTTGATTGAATTAGGAGATGAGCAAAGTAAGTACAATTACGAATTTGGAGAATACATGGGAAAGAATTGTGACTATATTTATATTGTTAAATCACCATGTGAAAAGGACATGGTTGATGGAATAAAAGCAACTGATTTTGATAATTCAAAATTGTTCAAAACAAACTCGGCAAAATCTGCTGTGCAAGAAATTACAAATATGCATTTAAAAGGCGAAGTTGTAATTTTACTTGAAAATGATTTGCCAGATAACTATAATGTATAGTGAAAGTGAGGAAAATATGAAAACTAAAGTTGGAGTTTTTTTTGGAGGACATAGCGTTGAACACGAGGTATCTATAATAACTGCTTTACAGGCAATTGAAAACATGGATACAGAAAAGTATGATATAATTCCAATTTACATTGCAAAAGACAATAAAATGTACTGCGGAGAGGATATTGGAGACATTAAGAAATACAAGGATATTGATGCACTAATAAAAAATAGTACACAAGTTACTTTGGCTCAAAAAGATGACAAAGCAGTTTTACTAAAAATAAATAAAAAGCCATTTGAAAAAGATATTTATGATTATATTGATATTGCTTTTCCAATTGTACATGGCACAAATGTTGAAGATGGTACAATTGAAGGATATTTAAAAATGTTTAATATTCCATATTGCGAAAGTGATTTAACATCATCAGCAATGGGAATGGATAAATATTTTTTCAAATGTATTTTAAAGCAAAATAACATTCCCTCAATTGACGGAATTTGTGTTTTTTCAGATGAATACAACGAAGATGAAGATGCAATAAAAAATAGGATTGAAAAAGAAGTTGGATATCCTGTTATTGTTAAACCTGCAAATTCTGGATCAAGTGTTGGAATAAGTGTTGCAAAAGATAGAAAAGAACTAGCAAATTCACTTGATGAAGCATTTAATTATGCAAGAAAAGTTGTAGTAGAAAAAGCAATAATGAACTTGAAAGAAATTAATTGCTCTGTATGTGGAGATTATGAAGAGGCAAGAGCATCAGAATGTGAGGAGCCAATCAAGAGCGATGAAATATTGAGTTACAAAGATAAATATATGGGCGAAGCAAAAACAAAAGGAAGTAAGAGAAGCATGAATGCAGGTTCATTAAAATTGCCAGCAGATATTTCAAAAGAAAAGAAAGAAGAAATTCAAAGTTTAGCACTTCGTACATTTAAACTTTTAGGATGCAGTGGTGTTTGCAGAATTGATTTTATCATTGATCAAGACAACAATGATAAAGTATATGTAAATGAAATAAATACAATTCCAGGCTCGTTGTCATTCCACTTATGGAAAGCAGCAGGAGTTAATTACAAAGATTTGTTAAACAAAATAATTGATTTAGCATTGAAGAGAAAAAGAGAAGATGATGATACAACATTTTCATTCACAACAAACATTTTAGCAGGTTATACATCTGGCGGACTAAAAGGCGGATTAAAAAAATAATTTATATATTCGAAAAAGCCAATATTTCAATTGGTTTTTTATTTAAATAATGTTTGTGAAATAATTATAATTAATTTAAAAAATTAAGTAAATTGCAAATTTTGAATGTGCTAAATTATTGACTTATCTGATAAAATGTAGTAAAATAAATATCAGTATTTTAAGTAAAGGAAGTGTTTTTATGTTAGTAAAACCAACAGTTTCACAATTATTAAAAAGTGTAGAAAATAGATACAGACTATCTGTAGCTACAGCCAAAAGAGCAAGACAACTATATGCTGGAAGTAAAAAACTTATTAAAACAAGTGATACAGCTCCTGTTTCAATAGCAGCAGATGAAATAAATGTTGGAGTTTTAAGAATATATGATGCAAATCAATGGAAAGAAGAACAAGAAAAATATTATAAATATAAAGAACAAGATGAAGCATTAAAAAAAGTTCTTAATGGAGAAACAAATTTGACAACAGATGAAAATAAAGAGGAAGATAAATAATGAATAAAAAACATATCATTACACTAGCTGGAGACTTAGCAAGTGGAAAAGGTACTGTTTCAAATATTCTTGCAGAAAAGTTAAACTATAAAATATATCGCAATGGCGAATATTTTAGAAAGTTAGCTAAAGAGCATAACATGGATGTTACAAGTTTTAACAAATATGTGGAAGGACATCCAGAAATAGATAGGCAAATAGAAAAAAGTGCTTCTTTATATGCTGAAGAACATGATAATTTAATTATTGATGCAAGGCTTGGATGGTATGCTGTTCCTGAGTCTTTTAAAGTCTATTTAAAAGTTAATATTGATGAAGCGGCTAAGAGAGCACTTATGGATTCACAAAGAAAAGAGACTGAAAACTTTCAGACAATAGAAGAGCAAAAACAAGATTTGATTAAAAGATTCAATTTGGAAAATGAAAGATATTTTAAATTATATAATGTTCATAAAGAAGATATGAGTAATTATGATTTTATTCTTGACACAACAAATTTGAAACCTGAAGATGTTGCAAACGAAATTTTAAATAAATATAATGAATGGATTTTGGGGTAAGTATTAAACTTGCTCCATTTTTTTGTAATTAACAAATCAAAAGAATAAATAAAAAATCTTAAAAATATTTGAAAGGAACTATATATAATATTCAATATTTTTTTGATATTTTGCATTTATTACATAATATTTAGTATCTACACAAAAGAATTATATTTAGGAAAAAGATATTGTTAAAATAGGAGGCAATCATATAGACATAATTGAAATTGATAAAGAAGATAAAAAATTTCCAAAACTTTTAAGACAAATACAAAATTGCCCTAAAAAAATCTATGTACTTGGAAATATCGAAAATTTGAATAAAAAAAGTGTTACAATAGTTGGCTCAAGAAATGCAAGTGAATATGGAAAACGCAATGCCGGAAACATAGCCTATTACCTAGCAAAAAAAGATTATGTAATAATAAGTGGGCTAGCAATTGGAATAGACACAATGGCTCACATTGGAGCACTAAAAGCAAAAGGCAGAACAATTGCAGTACTAACACATGGACTTAACAAAATATATCCATATTGCAATAGACAACTAGCAATAGAGATTTTAAAAAACAATGGTACTCTAATTTCAGAAAATCCTATAGGTACTACAATATCAAAAGAAAGTTTTTCGTATAGAGATAGAATAATGAGTGGATTATCAATGAACACAATTATTGTTGAAGCCAAAAAAGAAAGTGGAAGCTTAATCACAGCAGACTATGCACTCTCACAAGGCAGAGATGTATATGCAATTCCAGGCAACATTATATCACAAACCTCCCAAGGCACAAACCAACTACTTAAAGAGGGTGCCAAGCCAGTTATTAGGTTATATAATGAATTTTATAAATAGTTTATTCAATTTTTGATGTTTAGAAATATAAATTTTTTAAGATTTGCTATGTACAAATTTTTTTCATAATGATATAATTTGTTTGAAAATTCAAGAGATTAAGGAAGGAATTTTTTATGGGAAAAATTGTACTTTTAGACGATTTAACTATTAACCAAATTGCAGCAGGTGAGGTTATTGAAAGACCAGCATCTGTAATAAAAGAATTAGTCGAAAACTCAATTGATGCAGGAGCAAAAAATATTACAATAGATATAAAAAATGGAGGAATTTCTTATATTAGGGTTGTTGATGATGGCTCTGGAATTATGCCTGATGATATGGAAATTGCTTTTGAAAGACATGCTACTAGTAAAATTAGAAAAGCTTCAGATCTAGACGAAGTAAAGTCAATGGGATTTAGAGGTGAGGCTTTGGCAAGTATTGCAGCTATCGCAAAGGTTAGCTTGGTTTCAAAAACAAGAGATTCTGAAATTGGGTATGAGGTTGATGCTGTTGGTGGAGATATTACTGACAAACATGAACAAGGAGCACAAAATGGTACATCTATAACTGTTAAAGAATTATTCTTTAATACTCCTGTAAGATATAAGTTTTTGAAAAAAGATTTTACAGAGTCTGGATATATTGAAGATGTAGTTACACGTATTGCTTTAGCAAATCCAGATGTTGCTATTAAGCTAATTAATTCAGGAAAAACAGTTATTCAAACAACTGGAAATGGAGATCTAAAAGATTGTATTTACAATATTTATGGTAAAGAAATTTATGAAAATGTATTACCAGTTGATTACACTTATGAAGACTATCATGTAACTGGTGTAGTAGGTAAGCCTTTAATTTCAAGATCTAATAGATCAAATCAATTATTTTTTGTTAATAAAAGATTTGTAAAAGATAAAACTTTAACAAGCGCTGCTGAACAAGGATTCAAAGGACTTGTTATGATTGGAAAACATGGATTCCTAATTTTAAATATTGATATGGATCCTAAAAAGGTTGATGTCAATGTTCATCCTACAAAACTTGAAGTAAGATTTCAAGAGGAGCAAAAAGTTTTTAAGGCTGTTTACCATGCGATTAAGGAAACTTTACTAAAGAGTAATTTAATTTCTGATCCTGTAAAAGACTACAAGGATGAAACTCCTAATGACATTTTGAAAGAAGTAAAAAATAAAGACAGAATTAAAGCATGGGGCATTGTAGATAAGACAAATAATTTAGGAAAATTAGAAGAAACAATAGAAAATAATGCCAAAGAGAATTTATCTAATGAAGTTAATGAACCTAAAAACGAAGAATCTAATGAAGCCGATAGTAATAATAATGATGAGCTAGAACAAAAATCTGCTTTGTCAAAGAGCGAACTTGATGCTATTAATAGCAATGATATTTTGAAAGATGTTGATGTTGTTTTAACAGATAAAATTGATGATACTAAAGAAAACACTATCAACAATTCAGATGTTAATAGTGTGGATTTAACAATAAAAAATGAAAACGAAAATGGAATAGTATCTGAAGCTGAAGGCAAAGAGAATGAAAATGCTGATGTAAATGAAACAGAAAATGTTAAACAAGAAAATCCTGATTTTTCAAACACTGAGGATTTGTCAAAAGAAGAAAAAGAAAAAAATGATGAGTCTACATTCGAAGAAATGTATAAAAAACTTTTTGGAAGAGATATTTCAGAAGCTAAAAAAGAATATGATGAGAAAATTAAAGAAGAAGATGAGGAATATAAAAATATTCAGCCTATTTCTGATAATGAAATATCACTATTTGAAAAGGAAAACAGCAATATGCCAGCATATAAATTTGTTGGAATTGCATTTAAAACATACATAATTTTTACAATAAATGATGACATGTACATTATGGACCAGCACGCTGCCCATGAAAGAATAATGTATGAAAAAGTTAAAGCAAATTATTATAATGATACAGATAAAAATTCTCAATTAATGCTTTTACCAGATATTATTGATTTGAGCAACAAAGAAATGGGCATATTTAGAGATAATAAAGAAATGTTCAACAAAGCAGGATTTTCAGTAGAAGAATTTGGTGACAATACAGTAAAACTTACTGGCGTTCCAGATTTTTGTATGGATTTAGATACGCAGGAAATATTCTTAGAAACATTGGACGAAATAAATACTGTTGCAAGAACTGCAAAACAAGAAATTGAAGATAAATTCTTAGCAACAGTTGCATGCAAGGCTGCTGTAAAAGCACACATGGCATTAACAAAAGAAGAAGTTGATAGTTTAATGGAGCAATTATTTAAACTACCAAATCCATTTAGTTGTCCACATGGCAGGCCAACAGTAATTAAAATGTCAAGAACAGATATTGAGAAAAAATTTCATAGAAGATAGGAATGATAAATGAAATTATTTATTATATTATTTATTGTTTTTCTAAATTGCTTTTCAGTTGCAATTAACTGGAAAATGCTTGGAAATTACAGTAAAGGACAAAAGGTATCAATTATTTTAGCACAAGAAATTTTTATGCTTATCTTGTCTAAAATAATATATCTAATAGGTTCAAGAAACATAGAACAAAATATTACAGATGCAGCAAGTAATTATCTAATATTTACATTTTTACCTATAAATGTAATGATAATGGCTTGCCCATTTTCACATATAATAGAAAAGAAAGCATTTGACAAAATGAATGAAACTGAATTTTCTAAAAAAATGCTTATAATAATTATTATATCAATTATAGTTATTTTTATTGAATGCAAATATTTAAATGGAACATTGATAGATATTACAAAATTTAAAGAAGGAAATTCAAATGTTAAATAAAAAGATACCAGTAATTTGTGGACCAACAGCATCTCGGAAAAACGAAACTTGGAATTGAACTGGCAAATAAAATTGACGGCGAAATAATTTCATGTGACTCAATGCAAATTTACAAAGATATGAATATTGGTACTGCAAAGCCAACTGATGAAGAACTTAAAATGGCAAAACATCACTTGGTTGATTTTGTTATGCCTGACACAAGATATACTGTTGCAGATTTTAAGAAAGATGCAGAAAGCCAAATAGAAGAAATTATTTCAAGAAATAAAACTCCAATACTAGTTGGTGGTACAGGATTATATGTTAACTCTTTAGTATATAATATTGAATTTAAAGAAGAAATAACAGATTTAGAATATCGAAAAGAACTTGAAAAATATGATAATTCAAAACTTTATGAAATGTCTAATGAAATTGATGAAATTGCTACTTCAAAAATAAGCCACAATGATAGAAAAAGACTAATGAGAGTAATTGAAATATATCATACAACTGGAAAAACAAAAACTGAACTTGAATTAGAATCAAGAAAAAAATTAAAATATGATTATAAAATTTTTGTACTAAATATGGATAGAGAAAAACTATATGATAGAATAAACAAAAGAGTTGACATAATGATTGATCAAGGTTTAATTGATGAAGTAAAAAAATTACTTGAAAAATATGATAATTTTCCAACTGCAATGCAGGCTTTAGGATATAAAGAAGTCAAAGAATATTTAGATGAAAAATTGACTAAAGAGGAAATGATTGATAAAATTAAACAAGAGTCTAGAAGATATGCAAAAAGACAAATAACATGGTTTAAAAGGTATGAAAATGCAATTTGGCTTGATGCTGAAAACACAAATAATGTTAATATAATTCTGGAGGAATTGAATAATGGCTAATAGAAGAGAAGCCAATAAATCTTTTCAAAAAACTAAAAGAAGAAAATTAAATATTGTTAAAATTGTTGGAGCACTTTTAATTGTTACTTTTATTGTAAGCGCTTCAATAAATATTACTAACAAACTTGTAAAGAATTCTACAAATACTTTTGTTGTAAGGACTGGAAATGTCTCAAAAGATGAAACAGTTATTTCATATATTGTAAGGAAAGAAACAATTATTCCAAATGAAGACAATAATAATGGAATGGAAAAAATAATAACTGAAGGGGAAAAGGTTGCAAAAGGAGAATCTGTTTATAGATACTATTCAAAAAGCGAAGATGAAAACAATGCAAAAATTGCAGACCTTGATAAACAAATAGATGAAGCAATTAAAAACAGTACAGAAGGCTTATTACCAAGTGATGTTAGACTATTAAATGAGCAAATTGAAACAGAAGTTGCAAAAATAAACAAAATTAATAGCGAGCAAAACCTACAAGAGAGTAAAAAAAGAATAAATGAATACTTACAAAAGAAAGCAAAAATAACAGGAGATGCAAGCCCAAGTGGTTCACATTTAAGAGAACTTATAAATGAAAGAAAAAAATATCAAGATGAATTAGTTTCAAATTCAAAATATATTACTGCTCCAGAAAGTGGTTTGCTTTCATATAGAATAGATGGATATGAAGAAAAATTAAATACAAATGATTTTTCAGTTTATACAAAAGATTTTTTGAATAGTTTAGACTTAAAAACAGGGCAAATTGTACCATCAAGTGATAATACTGGCAAAATAGTAAATAACTTTGAATGTTATTTAATTTGCATAATTAATTCTGAAGAAGCTAAAAATGCTAAACTAGGAGATGAAGTAAAAATTGCATTACCAAGTGGAGACGAGGTTGAAGCAGATGTACATTACATTACAGATGAAAAATCTGATAGAGTAATAACTTTTAAAATAAAAAATGGAATTGATGAACTTTTAAGCTACAGAAAATTGAACCTAGATGTAATATGGTGGAGTGCTAAAGGATATAAAATACCTAATTCTGCTATAATTCAACAAAATAATTTAAATTATGTAATTAGATCAAGAAATGGATATTTGACAAAAGTATTGGTTAAAATAAAGAAACAAACAGACGATTATTCTATAGTTACAAACTATTCTTCTTCAGAAATAGAAGAATTAAACGTTGATACTAACGCAAAAACTTCGATTTTATTGTACGACAATATATTGCAAAGACCAACACAACAAGACATAGATTCGACAAAATAATATTACAGGAAGGTTACAAAACGTTTAAATTAAAATTACAACTAAAAAAAAGTATTGACTTTAAATTTTAATTGTTAGATACTATAAGTAATCGTTTAGACACGAATGAGAAATTATTAGGAGGATAATAAAAAAATGGCAAATGTAATTAATAAGATTATGAATATGTTTAATCTTAGTTCAACAGATGATGGTTACGATCCAGAAGATGGATACGATGTAATTGATGAACCAATCGAAGGTGAAGAAGAACCAATGAAAGGATTATTTGGAAGAAAAACAAAGGAGAATGTTGACCGTCAAGTAAAAATGGTTATTATGGAACCTGTTAATTTTGACGCAGCACCAGAAATATGCGATTTATTAAGAGACAGAAAATCAATTGTTTTAAATCTAGAAAGAGTTAACAAAGAAGATCAAAGAAGAATTGTTGACGTTGTTAGTGGAGCAGTTGAAGTTCTTGATGCACATATGAAAAAGATAAATCATTCAAATTCAATATTTTTGATTGCACCATACAACTATGACATTTCATCAGATATCAAAGAAGATGTTAAAGGTAAATTACAAGTATCATCTTGGTTAAATAATGACTAATTCTAGTTGTTAGAATTGTGCAGGGAGGAAAACAATGATTACACCATTAGAAATAGATAATAAAAAATTTTCTAAGAAGGCTTTAAATGGATATGATCCAGAAGAAGTTGATGACTTTTTGGACGATTTGGTAAAAGACTATGAGGTACTTTACAAGAGTTATACAGAAAGCCAAAATAAAATAGATAATTTAAATGCACAATTGGAACATTACACAAATATTGAATCGACTTTACAAAATACTTTAGTTATGGCTCAAGAAGCTGCAGAACAAGCCAAAAGCGCTGCAAAAAAAGAAGCAGAATCAATTCTTAAAGAAGCAGAAACAAAGGCAAGAGAATCTACTGTTGGCATTGAAAGCCAAATAACTGAAAAACAAAAAGATTTAGAAGCATTACAAAAGAAATTTGATGTGTACAAAGCTAAAATGGAATCACTATTAATTTCTCAATTGGAACTTTTGAAAGAAATAAATAAAGAAGATGATGTATAATCATTTTACATTTTTGTAATAAAAAACTTGAGATATGTACAAAAAAATGTGCATATCTCTTTATTTTATTGGACAAATGTGTTAAAATACAATGTGTTACACAAATTACATAAATATGTCAATTCTATTATTGTTATTGACTTTACAGAAATTAAATATAAAATAGTAGTATGAGAGTAATTAGTGGTAAAGCACGTGGAACAAAACTAAATACAATTGAAAGTGAAAAAACAAGACCAACTCTAGATAGAGTAAAGGAATCTTTATTTAATATTTTACAATATGATATTAAAGATACAGTTGTATTAGATTTATTTGCAGGTAGTGGTGCTTTAGGCATTGAATCACTAAGTAGAGGGGCTAAAAAAGCATATTTCTGTGATACTAATATTGATGCAATTAAAGTCATTAAGCAAAATTTAGAAAGAACAAATTTGCAAGATAACGCAATAGTAGAAAAAACAGATTTTGAAAAATTTTTAAATACGTTTGACAAGAAAGATTATTTCGACATTATTTTTTTAGACCCACCATATAAACTTAATTATTCAATAATTGCTTGTGATTTAATCGTTAAAAATAGTTTATTAAAACATGATGGAATGATAATAATTGAAACAGATGAAAAAGCAAGAGATACAGAAGAACTAAAGAAAATTGATGAACTAGAAATTTTCGATGAGAGAAAATACGGAAGAGCAAATTTGATATTTATTAAACAGAAAGTCAATTAGTGGAAGGGCTGAAAAATGGAAATATATGATTTATTAGATCAGTTGGAGAATTTAATAGAGGAAAGCAAGAAGATTCCTTTTTCTGATAAATGCATTGTTGAACAAGAGCAAATAAATGATTTGATAAAAGAAATCAGATTAAAATTGCCTGATGAGTTAAAGCAAGCAAAATGGGTTAAAGAAGAAAGAGAAAAAATTTTAGCAGAAGCCAAAAAAGAGGCAAATGATATTGAAAAAGAGGCTGAAAATAGAGTTATTGCTATGATCGATGAGAATGAAATTACTAAAAAGGCTTACAAACAAAAAGAGGAAATCATGACACAAGCTAATGAAAGTTCTCGCCAAATTACTCAAGGTGCAAGAGAATATGCTGACAATATCTTAAAAGATTTATCTGCTTCTGTTGACGAAATTGTAAAGAGTTTAGAAGAAACTTCTAAAGAGATAGATAAGAACAGAAAAGAACTTAGATAATTAATTATGAGAGAGTATTGAAAAAATACTCTTTTATAATTGAAAAAATATGTTTTAATTGTTGTAATTTTATATAAAATTGGGGGCTATATGAAAAAGAGTTTAAAAATTGTTTTATTAAGTACAATTGTGATGTTATTATTTTTTACTACAACAATAGTTTTTGCAGATGAAAGCACAAACAAAATAGCAAATACAGATGTTACTAATGATATTTCAAAACAAATTAGTGAGAAAACATTTGAAACGAAAGATGTATATGCGTTTGATCAAAAAGTTAATTTATCTGATAGTATAAAAGGCAATATGTTTGCAAATGGCCAAGATGTAACAATATCAAATGCTATGGTTTATGGAGACATATTTGTATTTGGACAAAACATTACAATAGATTCTTCAGATGTATATGGAAATATATTTGTGTTAGGTCAAAATATCAATATTAAAGGTTCAACAACAGTTAAAACAGTATATGCTTGCGGACAAAATATTAAAATAGAAAACCCTGTAGATATTGCTTATTCATTAAAAGTTGCTGGAGAAAATTTAAATATTTCAGGTAGAATTAATGAAGTGTATGCTTCGGGCGATAAAATAATAATTGGCAAACAAACTATAATAAATGGAGCATTTGAATACACATCAAATAATGAAGCAACAATAGAAGAAGGTGCATCTATTAATAAGAGTCTTGTTAAATTCAATAAAATAGAGGTTGACAAAAAAGCTGATAGAAAACAAAGAGTAAAAAAAGGAATATATACTGCATTAACAACATTTGCTACAATTGCTGTATTTAGTTTGATATTTACATTATGGGATAAGAAATATTCTAGTTTTGTTAAATCAGATAAACCTTGGATTCATATTTTAAAATCTGTTTTAATTGGTTTAGCCTCAGTATTCTTTGCAATTGTTGCGGTATTATTAGTAGCTTGTACTTTGGTAGGAATCAAAATTAGTATAGCAATGACATTAATGTATTTATTGATTTTATTCTTGGCATCAAGTGCTTCTACAACAGCAGTAGCAAAAATGATATTTAAGAAAGATGAAAATAGAGCTCTATATGGAAAAACAATATTGGTAGCACTTGTATATTCAATTTTAAGTGTTTTACCTTATGTTGGAGAATTCATTATATTCTTATTTATATCAGGTGGTACAGGAATGATTCTAAGAAGATTATTTAGAAATTAAAAAATTGGAGGGGCAACCTCCAATTTTTTTGTAAGTTTAAACAAATCAATATTTCAAAAAGTTACTATATAGTAGGTTCAATTAATTATTAAATTTATGTACTGATACAAATAAAATTTATAAAAAATATTGATAAATTTTATTTACAAGTATAAAATGAGAGCATAAAAAATCAATTTAAAATCAAAAATAGGAGGACATAATGAGCAAGATATTAATAAAAAATTGTAATCTTATATCAATGAGTGACAAAAGAGAAAAGTTAGAAAAAGGTGTAGACATTTTACTAAATGGCAGTAAGATAGAAAAAATAGGAAAGAACTTAAGTTCAGAAGAGAATGATATTGATAAAATAATTAATGCTAATGGAAAAGTTGCAATGCCTGGATTAATTGATACACATGCACATATCAGCATGAGTATTTTTAGAGAGACTGTTGATGGTTATAAAACTCAGGACTGGCTTGTAAAAGAAATATGGCCACGTGAAGCGAATTTTAAAGACGAAGATATTTATTGGGCAACAATGCTATCTTGTCTTGAAATGATAAAAACAGGAACAACAACTGCAAATGACATGTATTTCTTTACTGATGATATCATAAAAGCAGCACTAGATTCTGGTATCAGATTACAAACAACTAGATGTTTAATGGGTTACAAAGAAGAAGAACTTTTCAAAATAGATGAATTAAGAGAGTTAGTAAAAAAATATCATGATGATAAAATTTCATTTAATGTTGGTATTCATGGATTTTACACATCAAACGAACAATATGTGAAAAAATGTGTTGAATATGCTAAAGAAAGTGGATTACCTATTCATACTCATTTTTGTGAAAATCAACAAGAAAGAGATGATATTATAAGAGAATATAATGTAAAAAATCCTGCTGAAGTTGTAAAGAGAGATTTTGATGGAATACATAATATTCTTGCACATTCAGTTAAATTAACGAATGAAGATATCGAAATACTAAAAGGAACAAATTCATACATTTCTCATTGCCCTGTTAGTAATTTGAAATTAGGATGTGGAGTTGCACCTATAAGAGAAATGATTGACGCTGGTTTATGTGTTTCTCTTGGAACAGATGGACAAGGTAGTGGTAGCAATTTGGATATGTTTGAAACAATGAAATTTACTGCTTTGCTACAAAAAGGAATTAATGAAGATCCAGAATTAATGAATGCATACGATGTAATTAAAATGGCAACTGTTAATGGAGCAAAAGCACTTGAATTAAATGACATTGGAACAATTGAAGAAGGCAAAACTGCTGATTTGATTTTGATTGATATGAATGATGTTTTAACACAACCTATTAATAATATTTTTGCGGAAATTGTTTATAATGTAAAAGGCTACAATGTTGATACAACAATAATTAACGGCAATGTGTTAATGGAAAACAGAAAAACAAAGTTAAATGAAGAAGAAATTTATGCAAAATGCAAGCCAATATTTGATAAATTAAGTGAGAAAAAGTAATTTTTGGATAGAATCTTATTAAACATACTAAAATCAATATTTTTCTATAATATTAAGATGGAATGTTTCCTAAACTAAATAAGAAATATTCCATCTTATTTGTACTTAACTAACGGATTATTCTATTTCTTTTTTTAATTCCCTTTAAAAATCAATAAACTTGTGGTATAATATTTATGTTGCATTTTTTTATAGTTACTACTTAGGAGGTTTTTTATGACTCAAGCTGATTTACACTTTATCACAACTTGTAAGAACATTCTTGAAAATGGATTTTCTTCCAAGGGGACTCATGTACGGACTAGATGGGAAGATGGAGAGGAGGCAAACTATTTTTCAATTGTAGGCGTTCAAAACAAGTATAATGTTGGAAAAGAATTTCCAATGATTACTCTTAGAAACAACAGCAAAACGGTTTACAATGCGATTGATGAGATACTTTGGATATGGCAAAAGAAGTCAAACAAAGTTTCTGACTTAAACTCGCACATTTGGGATCAATGGATGGGACCTGATGGAACTATTGGCAAAGCATATGGATACCAACTTGGGAAAAAGTATGATTTCAAAACCAAAGATGGAATCAAAAAAATGGATCAAGTTGATTATGTTCTTTATTTATTAAAAAATGATCAGTCAAGTCGAAGAATTATGACTAACATATTTAACTTTGAAGATTTAAAGGATATGAATCTTGAACCATGTGCTTATGGAACTCAATGGCTTGTAAAAGAAGGAACTTTACATTTGATTTTAAATCAAAGATCTCAGGACATGCTTACAGCAAACGGATGGAATATAATGCAATATGCTGCTTTACAGTACATATTTGCTCGTATTTGTGGCCTGAAAGTTGGAACATTAACTCATAATATTGGAGATTGCCATATTTATGATAGACATGTTCCACTCATTGAAAAATTACTTCAAGCTGATCCTGTCGAATGTAGTCCAAAGCTTATAATCAGAAATCCTACAAAGAACTTTTACGAGTTTAAAGTAGAAGATTTCAAAGTAGTCAATTATGATTACAACAGAAAAGTAAAATTAGGTAAAATTCCAGTTGCTAAATAATTTAGAATTGCTTTTTAAAAGGAATTTTTATACTCCTGATTTCTTCTTTCTGCTAAATCATACCTTTCAAATATTTTATTTAATATTTTGAAAGAAAAGATGTTTCTATTAATGTTTTATTACTTAGGAGGCATTTATGCTAAGTATTATTGTTGCAAAGACAAAAAACAATGTAATAGGAAATAACAACAAAATGTTATGGCATATTACAGAAGATTTAAAGCGGTTTAGAAAGTTAACTACCAACCATGTTGTAATCATGGGTAGAAAAACTTTTGAAAGCCTCAATAAACCACTACCAGATCGCACCAATATAATAGTTTCAAGAAGTAAGCAGTTTGCGGAGGAAATTAAATCTAAATTTTCAAAAGATGGTGATGTAATTGTCATCAATGATATCAAAGACTTGAACTGCTATATCAAATGCGATGAAGAGTGTTTTGTAATTGGAGGAAGTGAAATTTTTAAGGAACTTATGCCATATAGTACGAGACTTTATGTTACAGAGATTGATGCCACACTTATTGGAGATGCATATTTCCCACATATCAATATGAAAGATTGGAAAATTACATCAAGAGTGGATGGACAAATTGATCCTGCTTTAGGATTTGATTATTATTATATGACATATGAACGTGCAAATGCAGAAAATTTGAAAGTGCAAAAGATTAGTTCCCTAAACTATAAAAATTCTGCATCATTTAATTACACAAGTAAAAAGCGTTAATAAGTTAAAGTGTGATAAAGTTATTTACTTTATCACATTTTTTTATTTAAAAATTATCAATATTTTTCAACCAATTTATAGACTTTTTATAAAATTTATGTTAGTATATATCTGTTAACATTTTTGCAGGTGTGGCGAAATGGTATACGCACAAGACTCAAAATCTTGCGGAGTAACATCCATGTGGGTTCGAGTCCCACCACCTGCACCAAGAAAAATAAAGCCTAGAATTATTGTTAAATCAATATTCTGGGCTTTATTTTTTTATTATTTTATCACAATATTATAGTAATTGAATTTTAAATTTATTGGAAATTGTAGCCTAAGTAGAATAATCAATTAATGGTTGAACTTAAATGTACTTTATGCTAGAATAAATGCATGAAAAAAGGAGGAAGATTAAAAATTAAATGAAACTATAAATTAATATAACTAAAATCAATTATGCCAAATAGAAAAAAGAGGTGCATTTTATGATAGAAATTAAACGTATCTATGACTTCAATTCAGCAGAAAGAATGAAAAAAGATAATAGCCTTAAAATTCTGGTTGATAGATTATGGCCTAGAGGAATTTCAAAAGAAAAAGCAAATATTAATTTATGGGCAAAAGATATTGCTCCATCAACAGAACTTAGAAAATGGTTCAATCACGATGAAAACAAATTTAATGAATTCAAAGAAAGGTATTTTGAAGAACTTAATTCAAATGATTATGCAATTAAATTTAAGCGAGAATATAAAAATAAAGATATAGTGTTGCTATACTCTGCAAAAGATAATATACACAACAATGCCGTTGTGTTAAAAGAATGGCTAGAAAAACAAAATGAAAATGAGGAAAATTAATGAAAGTTTTAACAATAAAACAGCCATGGGCTAGTTTAATAATTTTAGGATATAAAAGATTTGAATTTAGAAGTTGGCAAACAAAATATAGAGGAGATCTATTGATACATGCTGGACTTGGAGTTGATAAAGAAGCAATGACAAGACTTGCAAAATATCTTCCTGAAGAACTTCCAAAAGGTGAAATAATTGGAAAAGTTAAATTAGTTGATTGTATAAAAATGTCTCCAGAGTTTAAAGAATTATTATTAAATGAGAATAGCGAAATATATAAGAATAGTGTGTTTAAAGAAAACTATGGCTGGCAAATGACTGACGTACAAAAATTTGATAAGCCTATAAAAGCTAAAGGACATCTAAGCTTATGGGAATATGATGAAAACATGGAGAAAAAATTATGATAATTACATTAGTTATTGATCAATATGATGACGGAAAAAATGGAACAACTATGACAGCAAAAAGGCTTGCAGAAACATTAAAAGCGCATGGACATGAAGTAAGGATTTTAGGTGGAGAGTGCAAAGGCAATGGAAACTTCTATATAACAGGTGTAAATAAAACTCCAATTTTGTACCAGGTTTGCAGAAGCCAAGGGATAATTATTGCAAAGCCAAGAATATATCGAATATGCAAAGCAATACAACATAGAAAGTTGCGTAAAAGAAATGTAAAAATTTTTTATGATTTAAATGATAATAAAAATGGAGGAATAAAAACTGCCTTAATGAAAATGAATAAAATTTTAACGTTTATTGTAAATGAACAAAATGAAATTCTGCTGTTAAAAGAAAATGAAAATGACCCACAATTCAAAAGATCATTTTGGTATGTTGTAACAGGTGGATGTGAAGAATACGATCTAAATAGAAAAGAAACTGTTAAACGAGAAATCAAAGAAGAAACAGGAATAAGTAATATTAGTGATATTTTATATCTAAATTGGATATTCAAATATAATTCACTTGGCATAGAATGCACTGAGTATGTATATATTACATTTGTTAAAGAAGAAAAGATAACGTTAAACGAAGAAAATATTGATTATCAATGGTGCAATTTAAAAGATTTTATTGAAAAAGTGCAATGGTTTGAAAATAAAGAAGAATTATATAAGGTTTTGAGTGAAGCTTTGAAAAAGAAATTATATTTTAAATATGAAAAAATAGAAAAATGTTTATAGTATCATGGAGAAAAAAATGGAACATATTTTAAAACTACAACCACAATTTTTTAACTATATAAAAGATGGAACAAAAAGAATAGAATTAAGATTATTTGATGAAAAAAGGCAAAAAATAAATATTGGTGACACTATTATTTTTAAAAAAGAGCCAAATTTGGAAGAAATAATGAAAGTTAGAGTAAATGGTATTTTAAGATATAAATCCTTTGAAGAATTGTTTCAAGATTTTTCTATAGATATCTTGGCAGATAAATCAATGTCAAAAAAAGAGCTCTTAAGTATATTAGAAGAATTTTATACTCCTGAAAAGCAAGAAAAATATGGTGTAATTGGTATAAGGATAGAAAAGATATGAATTTTAGTAAAATAGAGAAAATAATAAAAGATGAGTATAATATTAAGAATATTATCAAAATTGAAAAAAATGAAAATTCATCACAGGGAAATGTTTATATTATTTATACACCTACAAAAAATTACGTTGTGAAGAAATATAAAGAATTATCACATGCAAAATCAATGATTGAAATACATAATTTTCTTGAAGATAACGATTTTAATAGTCCAATAGTTTATAAAAATAACAATAAAATACAATACTCAAAACTAAATGATGATAGTTACATTGTTCTATATTCTTTTATGATAGGAAAAGAGTTAGGATATGAAGATAATTCAAAAACACTGGACCTAAATATAGTAGAAAATATCGCAAAAGCTATTAAAAAATTTCACAATATTACTAGAGAATTTAATAATCAAAACATTGATAATATTCCATTTAAAATAGAAAAAGAAATCTCAAGAAAATCATTATTACATTTTGATTTAACAAGAAGTAATATATTTAATAATAATGGCAAAATTGGAATAATAGACTTTGACGATGTAAAATTTGGGGCATCAGTATGTGATGTAGCAATTGCTATTGCAAATTTGTTCTTTTCAAAAAGTAGAGGAATAGATGAAAAAGGTTATAAAAAATTTATTGAAGTTTATTATTCAGATGAAAAAGAAGAAATAAAAGATATTGAAATTCCTATGATAAAAGACATTGCAATTAAATGGATTAACTATGTGTTAAATACCAATAGCTTTGATGCATCAGACAAAGAAAGCTTTGAAGTAAGAAAAAAATTAATAGAAATGGAGAAAATAAAAAAGTGTCTTTAATAAGTGTAAATCATTTAACATTTGGATATGATGGAAGCTACAACAATATATTTGATGATGTTTCTTTTAACATAGACACTGATTGGAAGCTAGGATTAATAGGTAGAAATGGCAAGGGAAAGACCACTCTTTTAAAACTATTACAAGGAAAATATGAATACTCAGGAACAATAACAAAAAATGTTGATGTCGATTATTTTCCTTTTGAAGTTTCAAATAAAAATAGAATGGCAATCGAAATTGTAAATGAAATTGCTACAAATGTAGAAGACTGGGAAATTATAAAGGAACTAAATTTACTTAATACAGATCCAGAAATTTTATATAGAAATTTCAATTTACTAAGTGGTGGTGAACAAGTAAAAATTTTCTTAATTAGCTTATTCTTAAAAGAAAATAATTTCTTACTTATTGATGAACCTACAAATCATTTAGACATTGAAACTAGAAACAATCTTGCTAATTATTTGCAAAAGAAAAAGGGCTTTATTCTAGTTTCTCATGATAGAATTTTTTTAGATAAAGTTGTAGACCATATAATATCAATAAATAATACAAATATAGAAATACAACAAGGTAACTTTTCATCATGGAAAGAAAATAAAGATAAACAAGATAACTTTGAGATGATGCAGAATGAAAAATTACAAAAAGATATAAATAGATTAGAAATAACATCAAAGAATAATGCAAAATGGTCATTTGAAGCCGAAAAAGCTAAAAGCAAAAAAAACAACCAAGAAACGAAAATAGATAAAGGTTATGTTGGACATAAAGCTGCAAAAATGATGAAAAGATCAAAAAATTTAGAGCAAAGAATTGATAAATCAATAAATGAGAAAAATACATTGCTAAAAAATGTAGATAAAAATGAGAAATTAAAAATTGTACCATTAATAAATTCTAGAAATCCTGTTATTCAATTAAATAATTTACAAATAAAATACAATAATAATCCAATATTTATGCCAGTTTCATTTGAAGTAAATGATGGAGATCGAGTCGCAATTATTGGCAAAAATGGAGCAGGAAAATCAAGCATTCTGAAATTAATACTTGGAGAAAATATAAAGTATAATGGCACATATAAAATTATTAATAATCTAAAAATATCTTATGTACCTCAAAATACTGATAATCTAAATGGAAACTTAAAAGAATTTGCACAAGAAAATAATGTCAATGAAAGCATTTTTAAAGCAATGCTAGTAAAGATGGGATTATCACAGACAGATTTCGATACTAATATTCAAAATATGAGCGAAGGGCAAAAGAAAAAAGTTTTGATTGCAAAAAGTATTTCAGAGCAAGCCAATATTTACATATGGGATGAGCCTTTAAATTATATTGATATATTAACAAGAGAACAAATTGAAGATGCAATTTTAATGTACAAACCAACAATCATTTTTGTAGAACACGATGAAAAATTTATTGAAAAAATAGCAACTAAAATAGTGCAAGTAAAAAATGTAAGACAATAAAAGTAAAAAATCACATAGGAGAAAATAAAATTGGATAAAATTTTAACGTTTATTGTAAAAGAATTTATATTTTAAATATGAAAAAATAGAAAAATTCTAGTAAAATCATAAAAAGCATTACAAAGTTGACATAATTATTAAAAAGTTGCATAATAAAAGTGTAACTTATTAATTTATATTATGATTATTCTTTATATTTATTTAAGTTAGAAAGGAAAAAGAACATATGAAAAAACGGAACATTATTTTTAGGCTACTTATTTACTTGATTTTAGTTTTATCAACATTTTATAATCTTTATGGAATCAAAAAAACATATGATTCTTCAAATAGTTTTATGCAACAGAATGCATATAATATTAAGGACACTGACCCTATCACAGGAAATTTTAAAGACCTTGATAACATATCATCAATCCAAGTCTTAATGGATCACTACAGACTATATATTAAAAATATACAATTCCGTAAAGATTATTATGGACATTATATGGATGTATATATGGTTGATAAAAAGAAAAACATTAATATAATAATAACTTATGATTATTATTCAGGAGTTGCAACTTATAAAAATTATGAAGTTAATTGTAACTACTGGTTAAGAATCACTATTAATTTTGTTATTATATTGGTAGGATTAATTGTTGCAAGAAAGCTAGAGAGGAAAAAGAAAATATGAGAAAGCGGAATATTATTAGGGCACTTATTTATATTGCCTTGGCGTTAGGGACCTTCACAAATTTGTATTTTCTTAAGAGGGATTATGACTCTTCGGTAATTTACATTCAAACAAACTATGACACGCTAAACAGTTGCACAACTCCAGATGAACTTGTCGAGAAATATGGTGATCATATTAAAAAAATGAAATTTCCAAATAAATATAAACACCATGAATATTTGAACGTATATATCACTGATAATATTATGAATAAGCATATAAGTATTATTGCTCGTTATTATCTCGATAATTTTGTTGGAGGAGAAACAACTCTTTTAGATTGCTGTTGTTCTGCAAATATCAATTACTGGCCGAGGATAATAATTAATTTTATTATTATATTGATAAGCCTAGCCGGTTTATACTTTTGGCAAAAAAGAGATGAAATTAAATTAAAAGAATAATCATTTTAAAGCAACTAGTTAATCCTAGTTGCTTTTTATTATGCATATAAAGTTCTAAAAATATAAAAAAAACAATATAAAAAATATACATTATTTGAAATAAAATTGAAAATTTGCTTGTAATTTTATATAACTAAATATATAATATACTTGAAATTTACTAAGATAAATGATATTAAAAATATTGATATACTTAAGATAAACAAGCAAAGATATAAAAATAGAAATGCAGAAAATGAAAGATTTAAGAATTGAAAAATTAGCTAGTAATTTAATTAATCATTCTATTAAATTAAAAAAAGATGATAATATTTTGATTGAAATGTTAGGAGAAGATGCACTAGTATTAGGAAAAGAATTAATAAAGCAGGCAGAAGAAATTGGCGCTAGACCATATTTTAATATTATTGATTATGATATATTAAGAGAAATGTTAATGAATTCAACAGAAGAACAAATTAAGATTTATACGCAAATGGATTTGGATAGAATGAAAAAAATGGATGCATATATTGGAATTAGAGCAACAACAAATTCATCTGCTTTAAATGGCATTCCACAAGAAAAAATGAATTTCTATAACAATTATTATATGAAAAATGTTCATATAGAACAAAGAGTAAATCATACAAAATGGTGTATATTGAGATATCCTAATAATTCAATGGCTCAACAAAATAATATGAACCTTGAACAAAGGGAAGACTTTTATTTTAATGTATGCAATCTTGATTATGATAAAATGGAAAGAGCAATGGAACCTTTAAAACAACTTATGAGTAATACGGATAAAGTTCATATTGTTGGAAAAGGTACAGACTTAACATTTAGTTTGAAAGGAATACCTGCAGAAAAATATTATGGAACATTCAATATTCCTGATGGTGAAGTAGCATCATGCCCAGTAAAAAACAGTGTCAATGGTTATATTACTTATAATACAGAAACTGTTTACAATGGTATTGTATTTAACAATATTAGATTTGAATTTAAAGATGGCAAAATAATAAATGCAACATCAAATAGAACTAAGGAGTTAAACGAAATACTTGATACAGATGAGGGGGCAAGATACATTGGCGAATTTGCATTTGGACTAAATCCTTATGTTGAAAGAACAATGAATGATACTTTATTTGATGAAAAAATTAGAGGAAGTTTCCATCTTACACCTGGACAAAGCTTACAAGAAAGTGATAATGGAAATAGATCAAGCATACATTGGGATATTGTAAACATTCAAACGCCTGAATATGGTGGTGGAGAAATTTATTTTGATGATGTACTAATCAGAAAAGATGGAAGATTTGTACCAGCTGAATTACAAGGACTAAACCCAGAAAATTTAATGTAATAAAAAGATAAAAAGGTATTTCAAAGTTGAAATATCCTTTTATCTTTATTAATAGCAATAAGTGTTAAAACATTTTTTATAAAAAAGTCTAAAGAAAAAATTAAATTTATAATATTAAAACGAGGAATAAGATTGAAAGATAAATCAAGGAAAATAAATAAAAGAACAAAGGCTAGTTACTATTCGATATTAATTGCTATTTTATTTGCATTAGTTGTATTAGCTTATAATGGCGAAATTAATAATGGAAACACCGATGACTTAAATATTGCAAGTGCAGATGATATTGAGCAGGTACAAAATTCATTAGATATAGAAGATAAAGAACTAGACCAAAATGCAAATAATGAAATTAATGGAGCCAATGGAAATAACGCAAATAATAAAAATGACTCAAACAAAGAAAATGGTTCAAGCAATGGAAATAATGAAGGCAATGCTAATTCAAGGAATGTAGAAAATAATAATTTAAATAAATCTACAATAGCATATGGAATAAATGAAAAGCCTAATATAGATGTTTCTAGCATTCCAGAATATTCATCAAGCCCATATGTTACAATAAATAATGGAAATCCATTTTTTGATGAAAATGACTTTACAACAGAATCTTTTGAAAATTATAGTGATTTAGATAGTTTAGGAAGATGTCAATTTGCAATTGCAAATATTGGAAAAGATTTAATGCCAACAGAACCAAGAGGAGAGATTGGTTCAGTTAAGCCAACTGGTTGGCATCTAGTTAAATATGATGGAATTGATGGAAAATATTTATATAATAGATGTCATTTAATCGGATACCAGTTAACAGGAGAGAATGCTAATCCAAAAAATTTAATTACAGGCACAAGATATTTAAATACTAAAGGAATGTTGCCTTTTGAAAATATGGTGGCTGAGTACATAAGGAAAACTTCAAATCATGTAATGTATAGAGTTACACCAATTTTTCAAGGAAACAATTTGCTTGCTTCTGGAGTAATAATGGAAGCAGAGTCTGTTGAAGATAATGGCGCCGGAATAAAATTTAATGTATATTGCTATAATGTTCAACCAGGCATATCAATTAATTATGCAAATGGAGATAGCTCAAAGAACTAATGCGTTTACAAAATGTTCATAAAATTTTCATTGACTAAATGACTAAAATATAGTAAAATACGTGTGAATGGAGAAGATAATATGATATGTTCAGATTGTAAAAAAAATACGGCAGTTTTTTTCGTTGATGAAAAAGACGAAAAAACTGGAAAAATAGAGAAAAAAGGATATTGTTATACTTGTGCTAAAAAGCATGGATATGATCCAATAAAAAACGGAAGCGGAATGTTCCATATTGATGGCGTCACAGATGAGCAAATTCAAAATATGACATCACAATTAAATGCTATGTTAAAGGATTTAACAGAGTCTATGACATTAGGCGAAAATGACGCAAATGAAATGGGCGAAATGGGTGACGTTGATGGCAACAATGAAAATGGATTTTCTACACCTATGGGCTTTGCTATTCCAATTGGCTCAATTTTTGGAAACAATGGCGAAAATAACAATAACGATTCTACACAAAAAACAAAAACTAAAGTAGAAAAAAAGGCTAATAAAAAGAGAAAGTTTCTTAATTCATTTGGAACAAACCTAACTGAAAAAGCAAGAAACGGAAAAATTGATAAAGTCATTGGTAGAGAAAAAGAAATAACAAGAATTGTTCAAATACTTAATAGACGTACAAAAAACAATCCATGTTTAATTGGAGAGCCTGGTGTTGGAAAAACTGCAATAGCACAAGGTCTTGCTTTGAAAATCGTTGAAGGTAATGTTCCTGCCAAATTATTAAACAAGGAAATTTATTTACTTGATATGACAGCAGTTGTAGCAGGCACACAATTTAGAGGTCAATTTGAAGCTAGAATGAAAGCAATAATTGATGAGTGCAAACAAGATGGAAATGTTATTCTAGTTATTGATGAAATTCATAACATAATCGGTGCCGGCGATGCAGAGCATACAATGAATGCTGCAAATATTTTAAAACCTTCATTAGCAGACGGTTCAATTCAAATAATTGGAACAACTACATTGAATGAATATAGAAAATATATTGAAAAAGATTCAGCGCTAGAAAGAAGATTTCAACCTGTAATGGTTGAAGAACCAACTGTTTCAGACACTATAGACATAATAAAAGGAATTAAACAATACTATGAAAATTATCATAAAGTAACAATTCCTGATGATGTAATTGTACGACTTGTACAAATGTCTGAAAAATACATTCATGATAGATTTTTACCTGATAAGGCAATAGATGTATTGGATGAGGCTTGCTCTAGAATAAACTTGGACAACAAGGATCTATACAAATTAGAGGTGTTAAAAAATAAATTGCAAGAAGTTCAAGCAAATAAAGAAGAGGCTGCAAATGCTGATTCAACAGATGATTACAAAAAGGCTGCTGAACTTAAAATGCAAGAATGTTCTTTAACAGATGAAATAAACGCTATAGAATCTAAAATGAAACCTGTAACTCTTACTGTGGAAGATGTTGCAAAAGTAATTGAAAGTTGGACAAAAATTCCTGTTCAAAAAATAACTGAGGAAGAAACACAAAAATTATTGAATTTGGAAGACAATTTGCATAAGAGAATTGTTGGACAAAATGAGGCAGTTGAGGCTGTTTCACGTGCTATTAGAAGAAATAGAGCAGGATTGAAAAGCACTAAAAGACCACCATCATTTATATTTGTTGGACCAACAGGTGTAGGAAAAACAGAACTTGCAAAGGCACTAGCTACTGAAATGTTTGGTAGTGAAGATTCAATTATTAGAATTGATATGAGCGAATACATGGAGAGCAATTCTACTGCAAAATTAATAGGTGCTCCTCCAGGATATGTAGGTTATGATGATGCAGGACAATTAACAGAAAAAGTAAAACGTCATCCTTATTCAATAGTATTGCTAGATGAAATTGAAAAAGCACACGCAGATGTATTCAATATTTTGCTACAAGTTTTAGATGATGGAAGACTAACAGATGCACAAGGAAATACAGTAAGTTTTGAAAACACAATAATTATCATGACATCAAATGCTGGTTCAAACCAAAATATGAATTCAATCGGCTTTGGAAATGCTTCTGAAATGAAGAAAGAGAAAGTAATTGAGAGCTTAAATCAAACATTCAGACCTGAATTCTTAAATAGAGTAGATGAAATTATTGTATTCGATCCATTGAATAAAGATCAATTAAATAAGATTGTAGATTTAATGTTAAAAGATACTCAAAACGTTTTGAATGATAGAAATATAAAAATGTTTGTATCAGATGAAGCAAAAGAGTTCATACTAGAAAAGGGCACCAATATTAAATTTGGTGCTAGACCTTTGAGAAGAACAATTGAAAGATATATTGAAGATGAATTATCTGACATGATTCTTAAAGAAGAATTGAAAAACGGACAGAGCGTTTATATAGATTGCAAAAAAGAGGGAAAACTTACATATAAAGTCAAATAATTTATAGAGGTGTATATGAGAAAAAAATCAAATGTTATCAAATATATTCCAAATATTTTAACGGTTATTAGGTTTGTATTTATTCCTTTTATTGTGCTTGCAATTGCCTATAATCACTATATTGCTTCAATTGTGTTGTTTACATTGTCTTCAATAACAGATGTATGTGATGGCTTTATTGCTAGAAAATTTAATGCTATTTCTGATTTTGGAAAACTTATGGACCCATTGGCAGATAAATTAACACAATTGTCAATATTGCTAACACTTACATTTAAAGAAATAGTTCCACCTTGGATTGTTATTGTATTGATTATTAAAGATGTATCAATGGTAGTAGGAGCATCATTCTTATATGGAAAACAACTAGTAGTATCAAGTAGGTGGTATGGAAAATTAACAACTGTACTAATTTATAGTGCTGTTATTTCATCATTTTCAATTGAAATTTTTGATTGGCCTAAATTTGATATTTACTTGTACGATTTAGCAGTAATATTTGCAATATTCTCATTTTTTAGTTATATACACTATTTCTATGGAAAGGGCTATTTGCCTAATAAAGAAGAACTAAAAAAGACAACAGAAATTAAAAGTTATAAAGAAAAATAATTTTTTCTAAAAATATTTACTTATAAAAATATTTAGTGATATAATAAACAAAAAAATGGAGAAGGGGTTTCTAAAATGAAAGAAGAAGCAAGAAAAGCGCTATACATAATTATAGCAATTATATGCGTAGTAGCAGTATTTGTTGGAGTTTTTGCTATGGTAATAAAAGCAAGACAACCTGAAAAGGTAACTACTACAGATGAAAATGGAGTAAAGCAAGAAAATGTTGTTGCGTCAAAAGAGGTTGTAAACAATAATTTCAAAAGCTTATTTAAAAATACTTTTTCAGACTCTGGATATGATGTAAATAGCGTAGATAGAATAAATCCTAATTTACCAATTGTTTTTGAAGCAATTACGTACAAACAAAGCGTAGATGGAAAATATGATATTGATATACATGTTCCAATGATAAATGTTAATAATGTGTTGGCACAAGGTTACAATGAAAATACTCAAAGAATTTTTGTTAACAAAGCAAATCAAATTATTACAGCAAGCTCTAATCAAGAAACAACAGATGATACAGAACAAACTACTACAGAAAGTGAAGTAAACACAAATGATATTGCTACAATAAATGCAAATACAATTACAAATATAGATGTGACTGGAACAACCACAACTACAACAACACCTGTAGGAAAAACAACTTATACAATTGACTATACTGGTTATATAAATAATGATGTGTTATCTTTAGTAATTATGGCTTCATTAAAAGAGGGAACAAATCCACAAAGAGTAATGATTCAAACATACAATTACAATTTAAAAACAAAGCAAAATGTTAATATAAAAAATGTAATTTCAAATAGAGGATTAGATAAATCTGCAGTAAATAGCAAAATTCAAAAATATGTTGCAAAGGCTGCAGAAGATGCAAGTGCTGCTTCAGCAATAGGGCAAGAAGTTTACCAAAGAGATTTAACTAGCGAAATTTACAATGTTGATAATGTAAAGACATTCTTCCAAGGTCCTAATATGGAATTATACATTGTATATGCTTATGGAAATGTTGCAAACACATCAGAGATGGATATAATTGAAATATAAAAAATAAATCGTTTGTCGAATTTTTGAAGAATTTGACGAACGATTTTTCTTGACATATAGGCCTTTAGCCATTATAATAAATTTATAAATTCAAAAGGTTTTTAATTCAAAAATTTTTGAAATCATTTTAAATTAAAAAATTTTTAAAATCAAAACAAATTAAAATCAGAATAAAAATCAGAATTAAAATTGAAATCAGAATTGAAATTAGAATCAAAATTAAATTCAAAAAGAAAAGAGAAAAGTAAATATGTTATCCATTGTAAAAAGTATTGCGCTCAATGGGCTTGATGGCTATGTGGTTAATGTGCAAGTTGATGTTTCTGCCGGAATTCCATCATGGGAAATTGTTGGCTTGCCTGATACGAGTATAAAGGAATCTAAAGAAAGAGTTAGAACAGCAATTAAAAACGTTGTGAATGAAAGTCTGAGTAAGAAAATTGTTGTGAATTTAGCTCCTGCAGATATTAAAAAAGAGGGATCTTTTTTAGATTTGCCAATTGCGATTGGAGTGCTTAAAAGTATTGGAAAAATAAATAATGATAATCTAGAAGATGTTGCTTTTGTAGGCGAACTGTCTTTAGATGGTGAGGTTAATGGCGTTTATGGAATTTTGCCTATTTGTATTGAGGCTAAAAAATTAGGAATTAAGAAATTAATCATTCCTAATAAAAATTTGAATGAGGCTTCTATTGTTGATGAAATTCAAATTTATGGAGCGGATAATTTGTATGATGTTGTTGAATTTCTCAATGGTACGAAAGCGCTTAAACAAGAGAAAAGAGATTGGAAAAGTTTACTCTATGATGAAGATAAATATGATATTGATTTTTCTGATGTTAAGGGACAAGAAAATGCTAAAAGAGGACTGGAGATTGCTGCTGCTGGAGGCCATAATTGTCTAATGATTGGCAGTCCTGGGAGTGGAAAGACAATGCTAGCAAATAGAATTCCAACAATATTGCCTGAATTAACTTTTGAGGAAGCTCTTGAGATTACTAAAATTCATAGTATTGCAGGGGAACTTGATAGCCAAAATCCTATTATCACAAAAAGACCTTTTAGAAGCCCTCATCATACCATTTCTAGTTCTGCATTAATTGGAGGTGGAAGAATACCAAACCCTGGGGAGATTAGTTTGTCACATTTTGGAGTGCTATTTTTAGATGAACTTCCAGAGTTTAATAAACATACTTTGGAGCAGTTGAGAGGTCCGTTAGAAGATAACAAAGTTACTATTAGTAGAGTTAATGCCAAAATTACATATCCTAGTAAATTTATGCTTATTGCTTCTATGAACCCATGTCCATGTGGATATTATGGTTCTAATATTAAAGATTGTACTTGTTCAAGAGAGGCTATTACAAAGTATATGTCTCAAATAAGTGGACCATTGCTAGATAGAATTGATATTCAAATTGAGGTCCAAAATGTTGAATATAAAAAATTAGAAAGCAATGACAAAATTGAAACATCTAGTGAGATTAGAAAAAGAGTAAATGAAGCAAGAAAAATTCAATTGGAAAGATATAAAGATGAAGGTATTTTTTCAAATTCAGAACTAACGCCAAAGATGATAAAAAAGTATTGTAAACTTGATATAAATTCAAAAATGATTTTGGAAAAAGCGTTTAATAAATTGGGATTGAGTGCAAGAGCATATAATAGAATTTTAAAAGTTGCAAGGACAATTGCGGATTTGGATAAGTCTAAAGACATACAAACTGGTCATATTGCAGAGGCTATACAATATAGAAGTTTAGATAAAAAATATTTCTAAATTGATTTAAAATAAAAGAATAATAAGGAGAAAAATATTGGAGATAAAAGTATTAAATAAAAAGTGTAATGATTTTCCAACATTATTGAAAGAATTAAAAGATTGCCCTGAAGAATTGTATTGTATGGGTAATATTGAGTTACTAAATAAACCATCGATAGCGATTGTTGGAACTCGTGATATAGATGAATACGGAATTAGTCAAACAAAAAGATTTTCAAGTATATTATCTCAAAAAGGATTAACTATTGTAAGTGGATTGGCTAGAGGAGTTGATTCT
Source organism: uncultured Clostridium sp. (assembly GCA_964456505.1). Lineage (GTDB taxonomy): Bacteria > Bacillota > Clostridia > TANB77 > CAG-508 > CAG-793. The sequence goes on from CAYWAH010000001.1 coordinate 54,925, forward strand.
TATGCTCATTTTAGTTCAATGAAAAATGATGGGAAAACTATTGCTGTAATTGCTTCAGGATTTAATCATATTTATCCTCCTGAAAACATCGGATTATTTAATGAAATTTTAGAAAATGATGGACTAATTATAAGCGAATGGGAGCCTGATAAAGAAGTTGATATGAGAATGTTTCCAAGAAGAAATAGAATTATTAGCGGACTATCTGTTGGAACATTAGTTATTGAAGCAAAGTTTAGAAGTGGTAGTGGAATTACTGCAAGGCTTGCTAATGATCAAAATCGAGAAGTGTTTTGTATACCTGGAGACATTGATAATATTAGAAGTGTACGAACTAATTTACTTATTATGAATGGAGCAAATTTAGTTACATCTCCTTATGACATTTTAGACACTTTAGAATATGATAATTTATTTGAAAAAAATAATAAAGAAATAAAATTGGATGAAGAATATAAAGAAATTATAGATAAAATAGGGGACACACCTATTAATGCTAATAGGATTGCAAGAATAATTGAAAAGCCTATAAGTTATGTTAATGAAAGACTTACAATACTTGAATTAGATGGATTTATAAAATCTGATAATAGAGGAAATTACAACAGAGTAAATGAAGGAAATTCTTAATGAAAAATGAGAAGAAAAAACTTGGAAAAGTTGGAGAAGATATCGCATCAAAGTATTTAGAAAATAAAGGATACACAATAATAGAAAGAAATTTTTCGTGTAAAAATGGAGAAATAGATATTATTGCTTTTGACAATGATACAAATGAAATCGTCTTTATTGAAGTAAAAACAAGGTCAAATTCAAATTATGGTTATCCTATTGAAGCCGTTACAAAAATAAAGCAGAAACACATAGTTTCTGCTTCAAAGTTCTTTATTTATTCTAATAAACTCGAAAAATTTAATATAAGATTTGATGTAATTGAAATATTGAAAAAAGATAAATTTTATATTAGGCAAACAAAGAATTGTCAATTTTTATAATATTAGTAAAATCCTATTTAATAAATTTGCATTATAATATTTCTAAAACAAATTTTAATTTTATAAATTATACATATTATCTTTTTTAATCCATACTGAAACACTTCCACCATTGCAATAGAAAATTCCGTTTCCTTCGTTATCAACATAAACAGTTTCTTTAACATTTCCTGTACAATCATAAAGAATAGAGTTTGCTAAATTTTTTCCAACATTCATTTGCTTTCCACCACCAGGCCCATCGCTTAATATTACAGCCATTCCAGAATCTTGATGATAATAATCGCCTTCTCTAGTCCAACCGATTATATCATGATCATCAAAATAATCATGTTCTTCGCCATAAGCAATATTTTTTCTCACTTGCAAAAATATATCTAAAAGTTCTTTCATAGGAGGAATATTTTTTGCAGGAATTCCATAATAGTCACCATAAAAAATGCAAGGAATTCCAACATTTCTAAACATTATCATTGCATAGGCAAGAGGCTTAAACCATTCTTGAACCCATGATTCCAATGATTGACCTGGCTCAGTATCATGATTATCAACAAATGTTACTGCTTTTGATGGTCTTCTATCAACAAGGGTGTCTTCAAAAATTGAACCCATATCAAAATTGCCATTACTCTTTGAGGCAATTTGAAATCTATCATGTAGTGGAACATCAAATAAACTTGTAATATTGGGATTATAATCAAGGTAGTACAAAAGAGTATCAATGTTTACACTAAAATATTCACCAACTGTATAAAAAGTTTTATTAAAATATGAATTCATATCTTCTAGCCAACTCTTATAAAAAGAATATCTTATGTGCTTTATTGCATCAAGCCTGAAACCATCAACATGAGTTTCATTTACAAACCATTTTCCCCAATTATGAAGATCTTCAACCATATCGTGATTGTTGAAGTCAACATCATCTCCCATTAAGTAATCATAATTTCCACGTTCTTTATCAACATCTTCAGCAAATCTTTTACCATAAAATCTAAAAATTCCATTTTCTTTTTTTAAGTCATCATAATCAACTGAAGAAAAATCTGTCCAATCTAATTTTAAAGATGAATATTTATTATTTCTACCTTCAAAATTAAACTTTGTCCATGTTTTTATTTTTCTGTAATCTTCTATAACTTTATTTCTATCGTCATAATCTACTTTGCAAGCCAATACTTCTTCAGATTCATCAGCGCCCATTTTATGATTTAAAACTATATCTGCTAATACTTGTATTCCTTCAACTTGCAAAGAGTTGATTGCAGCAATATATTGATCTTTTGTACCATATTTTGTGCGAACAGTTCCTTTTTGATTAAATTCGCCTAAATCGTACAAATCATATACGCCATAACCTGTATCATTTATTCCACTAGCAGCTTTAAAAGCAGGTGGAAGCCACACAGAGGTTATTCCATTTTTCTTTAATTCAGGAGCGGCATTTATCAATTTTGTCCATAAGTTGCAATCATTTGGTAAATACCATTCAAAACATTGCATCATAGTTTTATTATTATTTTTCATTTGTTTACCTCGTATAATAAATTTATAGCTGAAGCTTTTATTATATAAGCATTTAGTTTATTACTAATTTGTCTTTTATAAAATTTGCAAATTTTTTACATATCAATTATAAAATAAAAAATTAAACAAAACAAGACTAACGCTCAAAATTATCTAAACTTTCAAATTGATAATTTTGATTTTTGATTTCTTTTATAATATCGTCTAAAATATTAGCATTATCTTTTGAAGTAGCATGTAATAACATAATTTCTCCATTATGCAAATTATCAAGAATTTTCTTTTTTGCATATTCTTCTTTTCCTTGTTTATTGTCATCCCAATCATCATAGGCAAAAGACCAAAGCACAGGAGTAAAGCCAAGTTTTTTTACATACGCTAAATTGGCTTCACTAAATTCACCTTTGGGCGGTCTCATATATTTCATTTCATAGTCAAAATTTTCATATACTTTTTTATTTAAATCAAGCAATTCTTTATTTATTACTTCCTCTGTACAATCAGGCATACTTTTGTGATTAACAGTATGATTCCCTAAAATATGACCATCGTTAATTATTCTTTGAATTATATCTGGACTAGTTTTTACAAATTGACCTGTAATAAAAAATGTAGCATTGACATTATTGTTTTTCAGTGTGTCCAAAATTTGATTCATATAACCTCCATCATAACCAACATCAAATGTTAAATAGATTTTGTTAGAATTTTTATTTCCAATTGAAAGCCCGTCAAATTCATCTAATATTTCTTTTGCGTTTTTATCCAGTTCAGGTTGCTCATGATTTTTACTTCTTTTCAATCCCCAGCATATTTTCTTTGTACTCAATGCTTTTGAACTTACCATAATGTAATTATTAACTTTTTTAGCAACGTTTAATCCTTTAAAATCAGAGCAAATACTTGCAGTAAATATAATAAAAATAACAAACAGTAAAAATACAATAACAACAACAATGTTTATTGCTTTATTCATCAACCAGTTTTTAAAACAGAAAAAATTCATACCAATCCTCTTCAAAAATATTTATTAAAATATATTCTATACTGATTAAAATATGAAAAAACTTAAATAAAAATAACATAATATTTAATAGTGTGATTTTGAATTTGTAATTACTATATTTTTTGTAAATCCAATTTATAAATAAAAAATGAATGCTTAAAATGCAAAATTTAATTGAATTGTAACAACTTTTTCACACTTCTTTCACATTTCTAGGTTATTATAATGCTAGATGTTGAAAAATAATTTTCAATAGGCTATAGTATAGATATAAATTATTTATGTAATTTGAAAGGAAGTATTTTAAAATGGATAATAATTATATTAATGCAAATGCTGCAGAAATGAAAAACAAAGTAAACAAGCAATCACAGAAAAAAGAAAAAGGAAATCATTCATTTGGAAAAACTGTAGTAATTCCTTTTGTAAGTGGTATACTTGGTGCTGCATTAGTTATGGGTACATGTTATAATATACCTGCAGTACATTCAGCATTAACGGAAAATAAAAATACTACAACAGATAGTTCAGCAAATATTAATTATAATAACGTAAATACAAATTTGGTTTCACTATCTAATTTTTCTGATACAGGAGTTTATGTTGCACAAAAAGTTTTACCTTCAGTAGTTGGTATTAAAGTAACTTACTCTGTAAATAGTGTATTTTCTAGCAAATTATCAACAGCTTCTGCCGAAGGCTCAGGTGTAATAATAAGTGATGATGGATATATTTTGACAAACAATCATGTTGTATCAAGCTCAACAACAAATAGTTCTTCAAACTTATTTTATGAAATTCAAGAAGCTACAAAAATTACAGTTTCATTATATAATGATAAAACTGAATATGAAGCAAAGATTGTTGGAACAGATGCTCAAACAGATTTAGCTGTTATTAAAATTGATAAGACTGGATTGACCGCTGCAACATTAGGAGATTCTGATGCTGTTCAAGTTGGTGAATGGTGCATGGCAATTGGAAATCCATTAGGAATGGAAAGCAGTGTTACAACAGGTTCAATAAGTGCATTAAATAGAAGTGTAACAGATAGTGAAGGAAAAGAATATAATGTTATTCAAACAGATGCCGCTATAAATTCAGGAAATAGTGGTGGAGCTTTAGTTAATAGCAAAGGTGAAGTCATAGGAATTAATACAATCAAGGCATCAGGAACAGGTGTTGAAGGATTAGGATTTGCAATTCCAATCAATTCAACAAAGTCAATTTATAGTGATTTGATTCAATACAATAAAGTTAAGAGACCTTATATTGGAATATCAGGAAGCGACATAACTGATGAAGTTATAAAAGCAAATCCAACATATAATCTAGTAAAAGGTGCTTATGTAAGAAGTGTTGAAGATTATTCTCCAGCTCAAAGAGCAGGACTACAAGTAGGAGACATAATTGTAAAAGCTGATGGTCAAACTGTTGAAACAATGGATCAATTAAATGAAATTAAGAATAAACATTCAATAGGAGACACGATAAAATTAACAATTAATAGAAATGAAAAAGAACAAGATATAGAAATAAAATTAGCAGAACAACCATAGTTAGTTCACACAATGGACAAATTCTATTATTATAATATAAGCATAATCAGATAGAGATACCTGGTTATAATATAGAAAACATCCCCTTTTATTTTCAAAAAAGCAATGGCATACGCCATTGCTTTTTTTATTATTCAAATTAATAGGTAAATATTCTTGAAAAATTACAGTTGCAATTGTATAATTATTTTGGAGGAAAAATGGATACATATAAATATAATAATATATTTTTAACTAATAATATTAATAAAGCAAATTGTATAACACATTCTGGAACATTTCATGTTGATGATGTTATGGCTACGGTTTTTCTTAGCAAAATATTAGATAGAGTTATATTGCTTAGAGTTCCAACAACTAATGAGTTGCAAACACAAAATAAAGTTATTTTTGACATTGACTATGGTGAATTTGATCATCATCAGAAGAATAGAAATGGAAAAAGAAAAAATGGAATATACTATTCTTCTATTGGTTTGCTATGGAAAAAATACGGAATGGAATATTTGAGAGAACAGAATGTTAAATATTTAGAAAAAACTTTTGAATATATGGATAGTGAGCTTATTCAATATATTGATGCTACCGATAATATGCAACAAGAATATTTAAAAAGTAAAATTTCTCCTGATTTTGTTAAACTTTGTAATCCTCAGTGGAATGAAGATATTCCTGAAGAAGAAGGATTTATTAATGCAGTAAAACTAGGCAATGAATTTTGGGACATATATATAAAACACGCAATTGCAGAAGTTGAAGCAATAGAAATTATTCTAGATAAAGTAAATAATTCAGATGATATTTATGTTGCGTTTGAAAAAGATTTACCATATAGAAAGGCAATTCCAAAAATAGAAAATAAAAAAGTCAAGTATTTAATATTTAAATCAAGAAGACAAGGCTATGATATTAGAGCAATATATGATGCACATAAATTTAAAAGTCAAATTTCTAAAGCAAACGACTTGGATAAAATAAAAAAAGAAACAAATGTCAGTGATTTAATTTATACAGATACTAATGGAAAATTATGTTGTACTAACACATTGGAGAGTGCAATAAAAATAATAAAATTTAATGAAAGTTAGTTTGAGATAATGATTTATGTTATTAAATACTGAAATAATTTTATAATACAATTGTTTTTAAAAAATTATTATATCCTATTATTTGCATTGAAAAAGCAAGCCACATGTGATAGAATGTAAAGCGAAAATAATAGAAGATTGGGAAAAAATATGAGAAATGATTGAAAATATAAAATACCTAGATCAAAATACATGCCTAGATATGAATGATTTCAATTTTATGATAGGTTTTGTAGATGATCCAGAACATGATATTTTACATGCAATGACAGAAGAAGAACAAGTTGATTTTTATAAAAGAATGAATCAAGAATTTAGAGGAACATCATTAGATTATGGAGTACGTAATACATGGTTTGCAGAATTCAATCCAACTTATTGCTCAAATTGTGATAATTGTGGTGAAAAGTTCTTCTTATTAGAGCGTAACGGAGATATTTATTCTTGTGTTAGAGGACAAAAACATAATGAATTTTATTATGGAAATATTTATAAAGACGATGTCCAAACAATACTTCAAAATGCACAGAATAAAATATTTGAAATAGATAAAAAAATTGGCTTCAATGAAGAATGTGCAAATTGCAAGTACTTGTATTTGTGCAAAACAGGTTGTCCATTTGTAAGAAATAAATATAATTCAAATAAATCATATACTTGCAAACTTCAACAAGAAATTTATAAAGACAATCCTGACTTATATCCAGAGGATATTCATAATGATGGAAGCGTTTATGTTTATATTAAAAAAGTACATCCTGAACTTATGGAAAAATATTATCCAAAAGACAAAAAAATAGTATGGGATGATATTCCAAGTTTAACATCAATAATTGAGCAAGATCCGAAATTACAAAAAATATATTCCAAAGAAGCATTCATTTTAAATGTTGATGGAACAGAATATAAATTGGAATCACAAATTTTAAGAAGTAAAAGAGAAATAATTTATTTGACTGATGAAAGCAAAGTTAAATTATATATAAAAAAAGGTGTATTGGAAGATAGCTTATATCCTGCTAGCAATTCTCTTTATATGATGTTATTAAGTGGAAATTTAACACAATATGGAGATGAAAATAGAGTAAAGCAAGAGCACATTATGACACATCAAATCTTTACGAATACAATTCAAAAAAATCCATCTGACAAAGAAAATTATTATTGTGTTGATATTTCTAAAATATTAGGATTATATTACAACAAACTTGCAAAAGATGTTCCAAATAATTTGTTTTTCACAACATCTGATTGGAGAGATTATCATTATTTAAAGCATAAAAATAATGCATACTATCACATACAAGCAATAAACTTACCATTTCAAAATATAGAATTCTAGTGGTGGTTCATCTGGAAATAACAATAATAACAACAACAATAATAATAACAATAGCTAAATGAATAAAATCTAATAAAATATTTGTAAAAATAATATTTTTGTGATATTATTAAATGAATTTTAGGAGGGTAATATGAACGTTAGCAAAGAAGAATTACTACATATAGCTAAATTAGCGGATTTAGAGATAAAAGAGAATGAAGTTCCTGAATATCTAAAAAATCTTGAAGAGATTTTAAATTATACTAATGTTATCGATGAAGTAAATGTTGACAATTGTGAAGAAACAATTGGAGCAAATGATAATTACAATGTTTTCAGAAAAGATGAAGTAAAGAAATTCGATAATGTAAAAGGCATAATGGATAATGCTCAAGATATTGAAAATCATATGTTTAAAATACCAAAAGTTATTAATGAAGAATAGGAGAATGGAATGTCTGATATTACAGAATTAACAGTACATGAATTAGTTGAAAAATTAAATAATAAGGAACTAACTTCGAGTGAGATTGTTGAAGCGTATTCAAAAAAAATAAAGGAAAATGATCAAAAAGTCGATGCTTTTATTTCTACATATTTAGATGAAGCAGGGAAAAAGGCAGAAGAAGTTGATAAAGAAAACATAGATAGAAGCAAATATGAATTTGCAGGAATTCCTATTGGAATAAAAGATAATATTTGTGTAAATGGCACAAAAACTACTTGCGCTTCAAAAATGCTTGAGAATTTTGTTGCACCATATGATGCTACAGTAATTGAAAAATTGAATGATGAAAAAATAATCAGCCTTGGAAAATTAAATTTGGATGAATTTGCAATGGGGAGTTCTACAGAAAACTCTGCATTTAAAGTTACTCATAACCCATGGGATTTGAACAAAGTTCCAGGAGGCTCATCAGGCGGATGCGCTGCAGCTGTTGCAGCAAATGAGGTACCTTGGGCATTAGGCTCAGATACAGGAGGATCAATTAGAGAGCCAGCATCTTTTTGTGGAGTAGTTGGATTGAAACCTACTTATGGACTAGTTTCAAGATATGGATTGGTTGCGTTTGCGTCATCACTTGATCAAATTGGACCAATTACAAAAGATGTAAAAGATTCTGCAATGCTAATGAATTTGATTACAGGACATGATGAAAAAGATTCTACTTCTTATGATAGACCAAAAGTTGACTATACAAAATGCTTGAAAAATGATGTAAAAGGATTGAAAATCGGTGTTCCAAAAGAGTTCTTTGGAGAAGGTATTAATGAAGAAGTAAAGAACAAATTGAATGAGGCAATTGAAACATACAAATCTTTAGGAGCAGAAGTCGAAGAATGCTCATTAGATGTTGCAAAATATGCACTTGCCGCTTACTATATAATCGCATGTGCTGAAGCCAGTTCAAACCTTGGAAGATTTGATGGAATTAGATATGGCTATAGAGCAAAAGATTATAAAGATTTGAATGATTTATTTGTTAAATCAAGAAGTGAAGCATTTGGACCAGAAGTTAAAAGAAGAATAATTTTAGGAACGTATGTATTGTCATCAGGATATTATGATGCTTATTACAAAAAGGCACAGAAAGTTAGAACTGTAATAAAAAATAGATTTGATGAATGCTTCAAAAAATATGATGTTTTGTTAACACCAGTTTGCCCAACAACAGCATTTGAAATAGGCTCAAAAACACAAGATCCTATGTCAATGTATTTGGCAGATATTTGCACAGTATCAATAAATATAGCATCTGTTCCAGCAATATCAATTCCGGCAGGCGTAGATAAAAACAATATGCCAATTGGAATGCAATTGATAGGAAATAGATTCCAAGAAGAAACAATACTTAATGCTGCATATACATTTGAACAAAAAATCAAATTTAGAGAAAATCATAAACCAATAGTAAAATAGAAAGGTAAATAAATGTCAGGAGATTATGAAACAATAATTGGACTTGAGGTCCATGCAGAATTAAAAACAAAAACAAAAGTATTCTGTTCTTGCAAAAATAGTTTCGGCGATGAGCCAAACACAAATGTATGCCCAATATGTATGGCATTGCCTGGAGCACTTCCAACATTAAACGAAAGTGTTGTTGAATATGCCGTAAAAGCAGGACTTGCAACAAATTGCTCTATTTCGCAAGATAGTAAAAACGATAGAAAAAATTATTTCTATCCAGATTTACCAAAATCATATCAGATTTCTCAATATGATAAGCCATTATGCAATCATGGCTATATTGAAATTGAAGGCGATGATGGTAACACAAAAAAGATTAGAATTTTAAGAATACATATTGAGGAAGATGCAGGAAAATTAAACCATAATGAATTTTCTGGTGGAAGCTTAGTTGACTTAAATAGATCAGGAGTTCCATTAATTGAAATTGTATCAGAACCAGATATACGTTCAAGTACTGAAGCAGATAGATATTTAAGAAAACTAAAATCAATTTTGCAATACATTGAAGTATCTGATTGTAAGATGGAAGAAGGTTCTTTAAGAGCAGATGTAAACGTTTCTGTACATAAAATTGGAGAACCATTTGGCACACGTCATGAAATGAAAAACATGAGCTCATTTAAATCAATTCAAAGAGCAATTGATTATGAAAGCATGGCTCAACAGCAAGAACTTGAAAAAGGAAATACCATTGAACAGGACACAATGAGATGGGATGATGTTCAAGGAAGAACATATATAATGAGATCTAAAGAGGATGCTCAAGATTACAGATATTTCCCAGAACCAGATCTAGTTGCAATAAAACTTTCAGATGAATACATAGAAAACGTTAGAAAGAATTTGCCAGAATTACCTGAAAGTAGAAAAGCAAGATATATGAAGGAAATAGGACTTTCAGAGAAAGATGCAAAAGCATTAACTTCATCAAAAGCATATTCTGACATATTTGAAAAAGCAGGAAGCATTTGCAAAAATTACAAGGGAGTATGCAATTGGTTAACATCTGATATTGCTAGAATTTTAAATGAGAATGAAATGGAACCAGATGATATTCCATTTACAGCAGAGCAATTGGCAGAACTTGTTGAATTAATTGACAATGGAACTATTAGCTCAAAAATTGGAAAAGACGTAATAGAGGAAATGTTTAAAAATCCACGTTCTCCAAAGGACATAGTAAAGGAAAATGGTTGGATACAAATTTCAGATGAATCTGAAATTCAAGAATTAGTTGATAGAATACTAGAGGCAAATCCTCAATCTATTATTGATTTTAAAACAGGAAAAGATAGAGCTTTAGGATTTTTAGTTGGTCAAGCCATGAAGGAAACCAAGGGCAAAGCCAATCCTAAAATGCTAAACGAGATGTTCTTAAAAGGACTAAACAAGTAATAAAAAGTGAACTAGCATAAATGCTAGTTCACTTTTTAATTTAAAGAGGTTATTTGTTAAGTTGAGATTCAGCTTGTTGAATCATTTTCTTAACCATATTTCCACCAACTTTACCTGCATCTTTAGATGTAACATTATCTTTATCTAATGAAACACCTAATTCGTTAGCAACTTCATACTTAAACTTGTCTAAAGCTTCAGGCTTTTTTGCACTTTTTCTTGGTCTTCCAGCCATGATTTTCACCTCCATAGATTATTGAAAAGAATTTGCTCTTTTCGTTATATATGATGCTCAATTTTTTTAAAATTATTATAGTAAAATGAAAAAAATTGTTGTTAAATAAAATTAGTTGTGATATTATTTAGCCGTAGAGTGATTTTACGAAAGCAAATAAATTGGGGATTAAATAAATAATAATACATAAAGAGGTTTGACTATGAAATATTTTGGAACTGATGGTATTAGAAGAATTGCAAATAGTGAATTAACACCAGAACTCGTTTACAGAGTTGCTAAAGCAGGTGCTTATGTACTTGCAAAACATTCAAACAAAAGACCTACAATTTTAATTGGAAGAGACACACGTATTTCAGGTACTTTAATTGAAAGCGCTATGACAGCAGGATTTTTAAGTTATGGCGCAAATGTTAAATTGATCGGAGTTATTCCAACACCTGGTGTTGCATATTTAACAAAAAAATTAAAAGCAGATGCAAGTGTTGTTATTTCTGCATCACATAATAAATATGATTTTAATGGCGTAAAATACTTTAGCAATAAGGGTATGAAAATTTCAGATTCTTTGGAAGAAGAAATTGAAGATGTTCTTGAATCTGGAAAAGTAGATGAACTTAGAGCTGAAAGCAACAAAATTGGTGTTTCAGAAAATGCAGAGTATTTGCTAGATGAATATTTATATTTCTTTAGAAAGAATTTTGAAGATGATTTTGAAAAATTGCATTCTGAAGATTTCACTGTTGCAATTGACACTGCAAATGGTGCTACATCAGTAATTGCGGACAAAGTATACACTGCACTTGGAATTAATCATTACATTATAAACAATACACCAAATGGAATAAATATAAATGACAATTGTGGTTCAACACATATTGATGGACTTAAGAAATTTGTTGTTCAAAATAAATGTGATTTAGGCATTGCATATGATGGCGATGGAGATAGATGCTTAGCTGTTGATGAAAATGGAAATGAAATTGATGGTGATGTTATTATGGCTATAGTTTCAAATTACTTAAAGAAAAATGGCAAATTAAAAAATAACACTTTAGTTGCGACAGTTATGAGCAATTTAGGATTAAGAAAATATTGCGAAAAGAATGGAATTACCTTTAAACAAACAACAGTTGGAGATAGATATGTACTTGAAGAAATGTTAAAAAGTGAAGATAATATGGGTGGAGAACAATCTGGACATATTATTTTCTTGGATTACAATCCAACAGGAGATGGAATTCTAACATCATTAATGTTAATAAAGGTTATTCTTGAAAGCAAAGAAAAAGTTTCAGAGTTAGAAAAAATAATAGACATTTATCCACAAGTTTTGATAAATGCAAAAGTAAATTCAGACAAAAAATATGATTTTGATAAAGATGAAGAAATAAATAAAGAAATAGAAAAATTAAATAATGAGTTTGCTGGAAATGGACGTGTACTTATCAGAGCATCAGGCACTGAACCATTAGTTCGTGTAATGATAGAAGGTCAAGATAAAGAATACATAACTGAAAAAGCAAATGCAATAGCAAAACTTATCGAAGAGAAATTAAAATAATTATAAGAAAGAGGTATAAAAAATGGGATTAGTTAGTTCAAAAGAAATGTTTGAAAAATCAATGAAAGAGCATTTTGCAATAGGCGCTTTCAATATCAATAATATGGAATTTGTACAAGCAATATTAGATGCTGCTGCAGAAGAAAATTCTCCAGTAATTTTACAAACATCATCAAGTGCAATCAAATATGCAAGAATTCCATATTTGAAAAAAATGGTTGAGGCAGGATTAGAGGAACATGATGTTCCTGTGGTATTGCATTTGGACCATGGTCCAGACTTCGAAACATGCAAACTTTGTGTTGATAATGGATACACATCAGTTATGTTTGATGGATCAAAATATGATTATGAGCAAAATGTAGAATTAACAAAACAAGTAGTTGACTATGCACACGCACATGGAGTTGTTGTAGAAGCCGAACTTGGAAAATTAGCAGGAATCGAAGATGAAGTAAATGTTGCAGACAGTGATGCAATGTTTACAAATCCAGAACAAGCAAAAGACTTTGTAGAAAGAACAGGCTGTGATTCTTTAGCAATTGCAATAGGTACAAGCCATGGCGCATATAAATTTAAAGGAGAGCCACATTTACGTTTTGATATTCTTGAAAAGGTAAAAGAATTATTACCAAACGAACCAATCGTTTTGCATGGTGCATCTACTGTTATTCAAGAATATGTTCAAGAATGCAACAAATATGGAGCAAATTTACCAGGAGCACAAGGTTGCCCAGATGAGATGTTACATGAAGCAGCATTAAGAGGCGTTTCAAAAATCAATGTTGATACAGATTTGAGATTAGCTATGACTGCTGGAATTAGAAAAACATTTGTTGAAAGTCCAGAAATATTTGACCCAAGAAAATATATGGGACTTGGAAGAGACTACATCAAAGAGACAGTAAAACACAAGATGAGAGATGTATTTGGCTGCAGCCAAAAGGCATAGATTTTAATATGTAAAAATAATAAATGTTAAATATATTAATTTTGCATGCCCGCGCAGCGAGCAACCGGAGCGCAAGCGAAGGGCGAATGATTATACTTTCAGATCAGTAGTCCGAAATTCACTTTTTTAAAAGTGAATTGAGTGACATTATAAAAGCATAATCCGGTAAGGGCAAAAAAATTAATATATTTAACTTTAATAAAATTTAATTATAATTTAGTTAAATTTATTTAAGGAAAAATTTTATGATAAAAACAATTGCGAAGAACCCAACTGCATATCACAATTACGAAATACTCGATTCAATCGAAGCGGGCATTGTTCTTTATGGCACAGAAATAAAATCAATAAGAGCAGGAAAAGTAAACTTAAAAGATAGCTATGCAATCATTGAAAAAAATAGAGAAGTATTTGTATATTCAATGAATATAAGCAAATATGAACAAGGAAATATCTTTAATCAAGATCCATTGAGACCTAAAAAGTTACTTTTAAATAAAAGAGAAATAAATAAGCTAATAGGCTTAACATCACAAAAAGGTTATTCTTTAATTCCAATTGAGTTATATTTTAAGGATAATTTGGTTAAAATGAAGTTAGGCATCGGCAGAGGTAAGAAATTATATGATAAAAGAGAAGACATTAAAAAGAGAGAAGCCGATAGAAAAATAGAAAGATATGTAAATAGGTAAGGTTATGTTTTGGCTTGGACAATTATTTGGATTGATTGCAATTATTTTTATTGTAATTTCAATACAGCAAAATAATAAAAAGAAGATTTTAATTCTTCAAATTTTAAGCAATTGCTGTTATGCTTTGCAATATGTGTTTCTTGGAGCATATACAGCAACTATTTCTTGCTTGATTGGAATTTGTAGAGGAATTCTTTTTGAAAAGTTTTGCACAAACAATAAAAAGAAGAATCCAATATGGGTACTATTATTGGTAATTGCAATGTCATTAGTTAACGGAATTGCAACATATAAGGATCCATATAGTATTTTAGCAATTATTTCTCCAATTATTTATGGATATGGATTATGGCAAAATAATTTGAAATTGTTTAGAATAATTGCTTTGCTAAACCCAATTTTGTGGATTTTTTATAATATACATGTACAAGCATATACTGGAATTATCTCATCAGTATTTGAAATTACTTCCGCTGTTATTGCAATTTATAGATATGATATAAAAAAGCAGAATCCAAGCAAGTAAAAAATCATAAAATCTTTTATAAGATATTGTATTTTCTGGTTAAATAATGTAGAATAATACACAAGTTAAAGGCAAAAAGTAGAAAACTTTTTTGAACCTCTCGACAGAATATTACACAAAATACTAAAGATAAGTTGTACAATTAACGAAAAAGGTTAGAGGTGAAAAATGATACAGAATATTCCGAATTATAATAATGATAAAGTTAATAGCACAAGTGAAAGTAATACTACTTTTGATAATATAAATTTTCGTGAAACATTTTCAAAATTATTTACGATTCCAAATATTATTATTTACATTCTTACACTAATGATTTCCATGGTTAGTTTAGGACCAAATAGTACAATGGTAATTGCACCATTTGGATTGGCTTTGGTATTTGCTCTTTCAAGTAATGGCATGCCAATTCTTATGGTTTATTTGTCATCTTTAATAGGTACGGCAATAAAGTTTCGGATTTAAAACTACTTTGATGTATGTTTTTACAAGTGCAGTAATGTTTGCGATGATACTTACTAGAAAGCCAAAGCAAAATTATGAAGAACAAGAGCAAATGAAACTCGGAGGATATCTTGCATTATCAACATTGATTGTATCTCTTATTAAAATGATATTCACATCGTTTTACATATATGATTTAATTGTTGCATTAACTTTGAGCATAACAACATATATCTTTTATAAAATATTTGTAAATTCTACTTCTGTAATTAGAGAATATGAAGTTAAAAAAGTTTTCTCTATAGAGGAGGTTGTGGGTGCAAGCCTACTTGTTACAATTGCAGTTTCTGCTTTAGGAAATCTTTCTATATTTTCATTTTCAATAAGAAACATTATTTGCATTTTCATTGTGTTGATGCTAGGTTACAGAAATGGAATTTTATTAGGTGGTATTTCTGGTATAACTGTTGGAATTGTGCTTGGAATAATAGGTAATGCTGATCCAATTATCATTGGCACTTATGCAATTTCTGGAATGATTGCAGGTTTATTAAATAGATTTGGAAAAATTGGAGTTATTGTTGGTTTCTTTTTAGGAAACATCATTATTACTTATGCTCAAAATGGTGGTACAAATAATATCATAAAATATCAAGAAATTTTGATTGCTGCAATTGGATTATTAGCACTTCCTAAAAATGTAAAACTTGATATTGATGAAATTTTACCAAAAACAAAATTGTTGCCAGAGGCTTCAAAAGAACTTGAAGAGGGTACTGAAACAATTTTAAAATTAAATACAATTACAAAAACACTAGACAACATTTCAAAAAACACAGAAACAAAACAGGACTTTGATAAAAACGAAGAGCTATTTGAAGATGAAGTTTCTAAACAAATTGAAGGAATGGAAAATAATATTTTATATGACTATTTTGCAGAAAATGAAAATAATTTGTTAAATGACACTTTTGAAAACATTATTGACAATGGCATTCTTACAGAGAATGGAATGATCTCAATTTTAGCTAAACACAATATCTATGTTATGAATTCAAAAAATAGTGAAGTTAATGAAAAAGAAAAACAAGAAATTCGTGATATGATAAAAGCATTAAATTCAGCTTTCAGAATTTGCAAAAATAGTGCAGTTTGGCAAAAGAAAATAATCGAAAATAACAATCATATCAATAGTGAAATCAACAATGTTAAGCAAGCAATAAATGATATTAAGGACGAAATCTCAACAACAATTACTGAAGATGATAAGTTTAAAGAATATAAAACAAAAATAATAAATGTGCTTAAAGACAATCATATTGAATTAAAAGATTTACATATAAAGCAAGAAAAATCAGGAAAATATATTGTAAATGCTACAGCAAATGTATGTGATAGTTTCGATGGCAAGAATTGCCCAATGAAAAAAATTCAAAGAGAAATATCAAGAGCATTGGATGAAAAAGTTGAATTACAAAATCAGGTATGTGGATTAAGAGAAGGAAAAAGCAATTGTGAATTTACATTTACATCTTGTGACAAATATGTATTGCAAATTGGAATGGCAAAAGCTAAAAAAGACGATAGCATTATTTCAGGAGATATGACTTCTTCTGTTAGATTAAATGACGGAAAGTATATGCTTGCTATAAGCGATGGAATGGGGACAGGCCCTGATGCTAAAAGAAATAGTAATATTGCAATAAGCATGCTTGAAAGATTATTAACATCAGGATTTAATAAGGAAACATCTATCAACTTAATTAATTCAGCAATACTTTCTGCCAATAAGGAAGAAATGTATGCAACACTTGATGTTGAAATACTTGATTTGTTTGCTGGTAAGATTGAGATACTTAAAAATGGAGCGTGCCCAACTTACATAAAAAGAAATAAAAATGTTATCATGGTAAAATCAAATTCACTCCCAACTGGAATTGTAGATAATGTGAAAATTGATACATATGATAAGGATTTGGAAGATGGAGATATTATTGTAATTTGCTCTGATGGTATTTTAGAGTCAAATAAAGAATATCAAAATCCAGAACAATGGCTTAAATATTTGCTAGAAGATATTAACACAGATAGCCCAGAAAGAATAGCAGACATTATTTTAAAAGAATCAGTAGATAATGATTTTGGTAAGCCAAAAGATGACATGAGTGTAATAACAATAAAAGTAAGTAGTATAAATAAATAAGCAATTCTATTGAATTTCATTTTATATAATGCTAAAATACATATATAAAATTATTGAAATGGAGTTTGCTTTGAAAAAGAAAAATACAGTTATTTTTAATAGTAATGATGAATATAGAGCAAGTAGGAAACTAATTGCTCTTATTGTTATGGTCATTTTTTTAACAATTTCACTAGTTAGAATATTTTCAATAAAACATGTAAATGATGAATTTGCAAAACAAGCAGACAATTTCTTTAAGTTAAACGAAAAAACTGTTTATAGTATTGATAAAATTTATATGTATAGCAGTGCTGATGCAATAAAAAATAAAGTAACAAGACCTTTATGGAATTTAGATATTTACCAGTACACAGATATTGCTTTATATATTAATAATAGAGATGACAATAAATTGGATTATGAAAACTCAATAAAAGAGATGTACATTGAAAATGTAAAGTTTAGCAATTTTAACAAAGGAGAACAAAAACTATACTATAAAAATCCAAATTATTTTGGAAGAGGAATATTTAACTATTATTCTGCAAGCACAGATGAAAATCAAGAAAACTCAAATACAACAAATGAAAATATTTCAAATGCAGATGATACAAATTCTAATTCCGATGAAACAAGCGAAAATAATCAAGACATAAAAAATATTGAAGTAAACCCAAAGCTTGCATATCAAGTATTAAATAATGGAGATTTAGACTATTCTAAACCTGAAATATATTGTGATGCTACAAATCCAATTACATTGGAATTTGTAAATCAAAATGTAAAGAAAAATCAAATTTTATCTGATGTTACAACAGATGTAACTTATAATGGAAGTTTGTTAAAGAGAGCAGGAGTTGTTCTTTCAGATATTTCAGGTAGTGTGTCTTTTGAAATTGTAATAATCAACAATTACGACCAAAAATATATATGTAATGTATATTTAGAAATACCATTGAATGACACTGTCACAGGAAAAAATATTTATGATGGTAAATTTGAAAAAACTCAAGATCAAGAAAATATTTTCAAATTTTATAGAACAAAATAGGAAGTGAAAATGACAATAAATGAACTAACAAAATATGCTACAAATAATGGAATTGATATATTAGATGCAAAAGAATTATTAAAATATGAGTTAAACGTTGATTCAAATTATTTAGTAGTAAATTTTAAAAATGAAATAGAGAATGGCAAAGAAAAAGAGATATTGAATGCAATTGAACAAATAAAAAACGGAAAGCCATTGCAATATGTTACTCATAGGCAACAATTTATGGGATTGAATTTTTTCGTAAATGAGAGTGTACTAATACCACAGCCTGATACTGAAGTAATTGTACAAGATGCTATAGATACAATTAAAGACATGAATACAAATTGTAATAGAAAAATTGAAGTTCTAGATTTATGCACTGGAAGCGGAGCAATTGCAATTTCTATTGAAAAATATATTGGAGAAAAAGCAAATATTTTTGCTTCAGATATAAGTGAAAAAGCACTTGATGTTGCAAGAAAAAATGAAAAAACAATTTTAAACAAAGAATGCATCAAATTTATAAAATCTAATATGTTCGAAAATATTGAAGAAAAATTTGATTTGATTGTTACAAATCCACCATACATAAAAAGTGATGAAATAAATAATCTTGCTAAAGACGTACAAAATGAACCAAGAATCGCACTTGATGGAGGAAAAGATGGACTAAATTTTTATAGATATTTACGAAAAAATATTCAAAATCATTTAAATAAAAATGGTACCTTAATTATGGAAATTGGATTTGATCAAAAAGATGATGTGTTAAACTTATTTGAGAATGCAATTTGCAAAAAAGATTTTGCAGGAAATGATAGAGAAATAAAATGGAATAGAGGAGAGTAATTTTATGAATAGTTTTTCAATGCAAATAAAAGAGGAACTAGGTCAAATAAATAATCTTTCGAAAAAAGAATTTGTTAAGCAAGAACTTGCTGGATATTTTTCAACTTTTGATAGTACAACTTTTTCAACAGAGAGTGAATACAATATAAATCGCTTTGCAAAACTTTTAGAAAATGCTGGAGAGAAAAATTATTCTATAGGAATTAAAGGAAAAGTATATACAATTAAATTAAAGAAAAGAATTGATATAGAAGTTGACTTGACAGATGAAAATTGTGCAAAGAATTATGCAAGAGGTGCATTTATGGCAACAGGCACAATAAATAATCCTCAAAATATTTATCATATAGAAATTACTTTTGATGAAAAAGAAAATGCTGAAACGTTTGAAAATCTTTTAATAGATAGAGAACTAAAATTTAAAATTCATAATAGAAAAGAAAAATACATTGTATATAGTGAAGATGGAGATAGCATATCAAGTTTTCTAGCATTTATTGGAGCAAATAAAAGTGTACTCAAATTTGAAGAAACTAGAGTTTTAAAAAATGTACGTAATAGGGTTAACAGAATGGTTAATTATGAAACTGCAAATATGGGAAAAACAATTAAATCATCAGTAGTTCAAATAAACTATATCAACAAATTAAAAGACAGCAAAAAATTTGATATTCTTACAGATAAAGAAAAAGAGTTAGCAAATTTAAGACTCAAAAATCCAGAAGCAAGTTTAATTGATTTAGGAAATATGCTTGAACCTAAAATTGGAAAATCTGGAGTATATCACAGAATGGAAAGCATTATTAATAAAGCAAAAAGCATTTAGCTAATTAAAGTAGATTCAAGAACACATAAAACTGAAGCAAAAAAATGTTAGACTATAAAGAATACATAAGAATATGTGAAATAAAAAAATTAAACAATGCAAAATAAATGAAGGAATAAATATGAAAGAAATTGGAGCATATATTCATATTCCATTTTGTAAACATAAATGTAGCTATTGTGATTTTGTATCATTTGCAGGTAAAGATGATTTGATACAACAATATATTAAATGTTTGAAAGATGAAATAAGAATAAAGAAAAATAATGATTATTTAGTCAAAACAATTTATATAGGTGGTGGAACGCCATCATATATAAGCGCGAAAAGTATAAAAGACATATTAAATGTAATAAGAGAAAAATTCAAAATTGATGATAATGCAGAAATTACAATAGAAATTAATCCTGGAACTGTTGATGAAGAAAAAATGCAAACATATATTGAAGCAGGAATTAACAGAATTAGTGTGGGATTACAATCAGCCAATGATGTACTCTTAAAGGAAATTGATAGAATTCATAATTTTGAGCAATTTTTGGAAACAATTAGAATAGCAAAAAGTGTTGGATTTTCAAACATAAATGCAGATGTTATGATTGGTCTTCCAAACCAAACAATTTATGATGTAGAAGATACAATCAATTTATTACTAAAGGAAAATTTACAACATATATCTGTATATTCTTTGATTGTTGAAGATGGTACAAAAATAAAAAAGCAAATTGAGAATAAAAAATTATCTTTGCCAGATGATGAGATTGAAAGATATATGTATTGGTTTACTAAAAGAAAACTTGAAAAGAATGGATTTATACACTATGAAATTTCAAATTTTGCAAAACCAGGATATGCTTCAAAACACAATATGGACTGCTGGAATCAAAAAGAATATATTGGATTTGGACTAAATGCCTCGTCATATGAAGATGATGTAAGATATAAAAATACAAGTGATTTGAGGGCATATATTAATAACCTTGAAAAAGGGGAACAATTTAAAAATATTCAAATAGAAGAAAGACAAGATAAAAAAGCAAAAATGGATGAATTCTTTTTGCTTGGATTGAGAAAAATAAATGGGGTTAACTTAAATGAGTTTGAACATAAATTTAATGAAAATCCTATTTTTATCTATAAAGATACTTTTGAAAAATTACTTGATGAAGATTTAATTGTTTTTGATATAAACTATGTTAAATTAAGCAAAAAAGGCTTAGATTTAGCAAATCAGGTATGGGAAGAATTTGCTTAAAAATGTTAGCTAAGTAATTGACTTTACAATATTGCAATGCTAAAATATTATGTAGAAAAACAAAGGAGTTAATACAAAAATGGCAGAACTAAGCAAGAAAAATAAAAAGACAGAAAAAGAAGTAAAAAAAGAAGATATTAAAAATAAAGAAAATAAAATAGAAATTGAAAATGATTCTGAAGAAGATAAAAAAACCAAAAAACTAGCAAAGAAAAAAGAAAAGAAAGAAAAAACAAAGCATCACTTTAGAGATGGTGCAATTAGAATTACTGCTCTAATTATTGCGTTATTAATGATATTTGCAGTATGCGCTTCTCTAGTATTTTACTTAGTATATGCAAATAAATAAAATGATGAAATAGAAAGGAAAAGAGATGAATAGTTTGAATAAACAATTCACATTTGATATTTCACAATATACACAAGAAATAACACAAAATCCTTGGGAGATTGTTACATTAATTTTAGATATATTAATTGTTGCTTTTTTGATTTATGAGTTTATAAAACTTGCAAAAAAATCAAAAGTATGGCAATTAATAAAAGGAATATTCTTTTTAATTATCATAACAATTTTAAGTGGATTATTAAAGATGCATATACTTAATTTTATATTGTCATCTATTATGACATATGGTGTAATTGCACTTTTAATAATATTCCAACCAGAGTTAAGAAGAGGACTTGAAAGATTAGGATCAAATACAATTCTTACAAAATTCTTTGGAATTGATGAAAGCATTAGAGATAAAACAAGAGAAACAATTTACAAAGTTGCAATTGCAACAGAAGAACTTGCTAAAACAAAAACAGGTGCTTTGATAATATTTGAAAGAGAAGTAAAACTTCAAGATATTATTGATACAGGAATTCAAATTGATGCAGAAGTTTCTCCACAATTACTAGTAAATACATTCGTACCAAACACACCATTACATGATGGAGCAGTTATTATAAGCAATAACAAAGTAGCATGTGCTGCAGCAATCTTACCACTTGCAGATGATAAAGATATTTCAAAAAAATTAGGGACAAGACATAGAGCAGCAATTGGTATTTCAAAAGAAACTGATGCTATTTCAGTTGTCGTTTCTGAAGAAACTGGAAAGATTTCAATTGCAAGAGATGGCACACTTATTGCAGATGTAACAATTGATTCATTAAAGAGAATATTGTTCAAGCAATTAGTTACTTCAAGATTTGGCACAGATGAAAGAGCAAAGAAGATAACAGATTTTAAGAATAAAATCAACAATAAAAAAGAAACAAAAAAGGATTCTATGACAAAGGAAAAAATAGATACAAAAGAAACAAAATAGGGCTCATAATAAGAGCCCTATTATTATTAAAAAATAATAATAAAAAAATATTATTTATTTTGTTATTAATTAAAAACATATAATTTAAAAAATGCAAAATTTAGCAATTATTTATATGCAATTAAAAATAAAAAATAAAAAGTAAATGGAGAGATAAATGCGTAATATTAAAATAACAATAGAATATGATGGAAAAGATTTTAATGGCTGGCAAAAACAACCTAATAAATTGAATATTCAAGGAGAAATAGAAAGAGCAATTGAAATTGTAACAGGAGAAAAAGTTGATTTAATTGGTTCTGGAAGAACCGATGCAGGTGTAAATGCATTAAATCAGGTTGCAAATTTTAAAATTGAAAATAATATTCCAATTGAAAAAATTCCTTATGCGCTAAATTCACAACTAAAAAAATCTATTAGAATAAAAAAGGCAGAAGAAGTTGATGAAAGATTTCACAGTAGATATCATTGCAAGAAAAAAACATACCAATATACAATAAATAATTCAGAACAAGGGACTGCAATTTATAGATATATGCAATATCATTATCAATATAAACTTGATGAAAATAAAATGAATGAGGCTGTAAAATATTTGATTGGAGAGCACGATTTCAAATCTTTTAAAGCAAGTGGCGGAAGCGGAAAAACAACTGTTAGAGTTATTTATGATGCAAGTGTAAAAAGAGATGGAGATTTAATTTATATTACACTAACAGGAAATGGTTTTTTATATAATATGATTAGAATTATAGCAGGTACATTGATTGAAATTGGAGAAGAAAAATATGAACCTTCAAAAATGAAAGAAATTCTTGATGCAAAAGATAGAAGTTTGGCTGGAAAAACTTTGCCAGCCAATGGACTATGTTTGATGAATGTAATTTATGATTAAAATAGATTGCTAAAATTTTTATAAAATAAGATAAGAAAAAATATTGAAAGTTTATAGGAAACTTTTTAAAACCTAAATTGATTTATGAGGGAAAATAAAATGCTTGAAAAATATTTAGACAAACTAGAATATAATGTAATTAGAGATTCATTGGAAAACGAGTGTGAAACATTTGAAGGAAAAAAGATTGCTTCAAAGTTAACACCATCATCTGATGAAGAAACAGTAAAAAAATTACTTGAAGAAACAACCTCTGGTTGCAATTTATATCATTTAAGAGGAAGCGCACCAATTTCACAAATTGATGATATGAGTTTAATATTAAAAAGAATACAAAGTAACATTTTACTTAATGCAAAATCTCTTTTGGATATTGCAGAAATTTTAAATACAGCAAAAGAATTAAAAAAATATGTTGCAAATATTGATGAAACAGAGTATTCTTTAATTTCAAATTTGTTTAATGACTTATATGTAAATGATAATATTTACGAAAAAATATGCTTTTCAATTATTTCAGAGGATGAAATTTCTGATAATGCTTCAAAAAAGTTAGCATCAATCAGAAGAAATAAAAAGAATTTGGAATTGCAAATAAAGTCACAATTAAACAAAATAATTCATTCAACAACATATTCAAAATATATTATGGATCCTGTAATTACAGTAAGAAATGACAGATATGTTGTTCCTGTAAAAGAAGAATATAGAAATCAAGTTAAAGGATTTGTACACGATATATCACAAAGCAAATCCACTGTATACATTGAGCCAATGGCTGTTTTTGAGATAAATAATAGTATAAATAATTTAACAATTGAGGAGCAAAATGAAATAGCAAGAATACTTGAAAATTTATCAGAGATGGTGTATCCAATTTCAAATTTGATAAAGCAAGATGTTGAAATAATTGGAAAGTTAGATTTCATTTTTTCAAAAGTAAAGTATGCTGTAAATAACGATTGCACTTGCCCTAACATTACGAATTATATTGAATTTAAAAATGCTAGACATCCACTTATTGATAAAGAAAAAGTTGTACCAATAACTATAGAAGTAGGAAAGAAAGATTTTACTACGTTAGTTATTACAGGACCTAACACAGGAGGAAAAACTGTTACATTAAAAACGGTAGGACTATTGTCTGCGATGGCACAATCAGGAATGCATATTCCAGTACAAGAGGGGAGCTCAATAAAAGTATTTGACAATATTTTTGCAGACATAGGAGATGAACAAAGTATTGAAGAATCATTAAGTACTTTTTCATCACATATAAAAAATATTGTACAAATATTATCAATGTTTACAGAAAAAAGTTTGATTTTAGTTGATGAGCTAGGCTCTGGAACAGACCCAATTGAAGGTGCAAATTTAGCAATTAGTTTACTAGAAACGTTTAACAAAAAAGGTGCTTTTACAATTGCTACAACACACTATCATGAAATAAAAACCTATTGTTTATCACACGAAGGATTTGAAAATGCTAGTTGTGAATTTGATATTAAGAAAATGCAACCAACATATCATTTATTACTTGGAATTCCTGGAAAGAGTAATGCATTTGCAATTTGTAAAGAACTTGGAATATCTTATGAAATAATTGATAGAGCATCAAGTTTGATAAGCAAGCCGGATACAGATATTGAAACAATAATGAAGCAAATGCATGATGACAAAGTTGAAGTTGAAAAAATAAAAATAGAAGAGCAAAAGAACTTAAATCAAATAGAATTGTTGAGAAAAGATTTGCAGAAAGAATATTCTGATAAACTTCAAAAAGAAGAAGAAAAGATAGAAGAATCTAAAAAGAAAGCCAAAGAAATTTTAGTTGATGCAAAGGAAGAAGCAAATAGAATAATAAACAATTTATCAAAGCTTGATTCTAAAGATGCTAAAAAAGCAAATCAATTACGTAGTGAACTTGATAATGATCTAAACAAATTTGGTGGAGATAATTTGGATTTTTCAAACTTGTTGAAATTAAATAACAAGGAAACAAAATCTTTAGATAAAAATAATAATAGCAGTGTCCATATACATAATAACAAAGCATCAACAGTTTCATCTGAAATAAATTTAATAGGCGAGACAGTACAAGATGGCTGTGAAATCCTTGATAAATATTTAGACAATGCAAAAATGGCAAATCTAAAAACAGTAAGAGTAATTCATGGAAAAGGCTCTGGAAAATTACGTGAGGGAATTCATAAATATTTAAAGAATTCAAAATATGTAAAGGACTTTCATATTGCTTCTTATGGAGAAGGAGATTATGGAGTAACGATAGTTGAATTAAAATAGTTAAATTTATTTTATTGTAATATTTTATCGTAATTTTTTTATTATTAAAATGTATAAATTTTATAAAATTATTTAAAATATTTTGTAGATTTCTGTTGTATTTTATTTTTCTTGGTGTTATAATTTTAGTATAATTTGAAGAAAAAAGGAAAGGATAGTAATATGAAAAAGTTAACAAAATTAGTTGCTATTTTAATGGCATTTATGTTAGTTATGTTACCTACTTTTGCCTTAGCAGATACACAAGTTGCAAAAGAACAAGCTACTATGACATTAGTAAAAGATGACAAGGCAGACGTAAAATTTGGAAAATATGGAGAATTTACAAAATCAAAGAGTGATTTCAATGCAACAAACAAAACAATTGATATTACTCTAACTGTAAAAAATAATGCTGAAAAGGCTAAACAATTACCAGGAGAAGTTGTTCTTTTAATTGATTCATCAGGAAGTATGGACAAAAATAAAGTAACAATAGATGGAACTGAAATGACAAGAAAACAAGCAGTTCTATCTGCAGCAAATACATTAATTAATAAATTATATGAAATAAAACCAGACATTAAGATTGGTATTGCAGAATATGCAACAGCAAAAGATGCTGCAAAAAGAGGAACAATGGATGATGCATTTGTAAATACTGCATTAACATCAAACAAAGATACTGTTACATCAGGTTTATCAAATGTAGGAAAACATGATTTCTTTACCCAAACAGATATTGAGGCTGGAATCGACACAGCAAAGTCAATGTTTTCAAAAGATACAACATCAAAAAAATATATTATATTATTAACAGATGGTATTCCAAATGTTTCACTAGGTAAATATGCAAGTGAGGATAAACATTTATACTATTATGAAAGAGATCAATTTGATGCTACAAAGAAAGCATTAACAGATGCGACTTCAAAAGGATATAATATTATTTCTGGATTAATTGATATGTTAACAGATACAGTTGAGAATTCTGTTACACTAAAAGAATCAAATTCAACATCTACTGATGAAGAAATTCAAAACATGACAAAGAAAGAAGCTGTAGAATATATTTTTGGAACACAAGATGCTCCTACAACAGGAATGGTATTTAATGTAGCAGACAAAAATATTATTACTGTTATTTCAGAAAATATATTTGATGCATTAGTTGGAGAAGTTTATTCACTAACAGACATTAATATTGATGATGTAATACCAGATAATATTTACAATAACTTTAATGTTTCATTCATTTCATTTGAAAGTAGTGTTAAAGGAAAAGGTAATAAAATAGACACAACAGCACCTGACATTGAATATAATTTAGTTCATGACAAAGCAGCAGGCTCTGACACTGCAAAAATGTGGGATGCTAAATATACTGCTAAAAATAAAACGATTAATTTGAAACTTGATGTGCTAGATCCTCAAGAAACATGTACATTAGTTTATAGATTAACGTTGAAAGACAAATTTAGTAGTGATATATTGGACAAAGATTTACCAACAAATAAAAATGTAACGATTAACTATTCTGAAAATGGTAAAGCTGGTACACCTGTTACTACACCAAAATGTCCAGCAGTTAAATTAACAATTCCAAAAGTTGCAAAACCAATTCCACAAACAGGAACAAAAGCAAATACAATTATTTTATCTGTAGTTGTTTTAGGAACAGTATTAGCAATTGCTATTGTAAGTATTGTTAATTACAAAAAAAATAGTTTATAATATAAAATTATAAAGTAAAATAAAATCCAATTGTTTAATGAAAGTTAGCAATTGGATTTATTTTTATATGAAAAAATTTGTTGATAAGTTTCATTTTGTGTGTTAAAATATGTAAAAATAGAAAGGCAAAAAATGATAGCAGAAGTAATAATTGAAAGTAGTGTAAACAATTTAAATCATACATTTGATTATGAAATTCCAAGCGACATTGATGTTCATATTGGAAGCAGAGTTTTTGTGCCTTTCGGAAATAAGAAAAGTTTAGAGCAGGGGATTGTTATCAACATTAAAGAAAACACAAATTATAAAGTGAAACCAATAAGCGCTTTACAAAAAGAACAAATAAATGATGAATATATAGAGCTTGCAAAATGGATGTCAAAAAGATACTTCTGTAATCTTGCAGATTGCTTAAGGCTAATGCTCCCACCTGGTAGAACCTCTAAAAACATAGAAAACAGAATTGATGATAAAAAAATATATTGCATTAGTTTAGCTAATCCAAAAGAAGAAACTGAAAGAATTTTAAGTGAAGAAAAATTTAGATCTGATAAGCAAAAAAGAGTTCTTGAATTTTTAATTAATAATAATAATTCAAGCATTCAAGATATTGAAATGTTTACAGGAGAAGACCTTGCAGTAGTAAACGCATTAGTAAAAAAAGGATATGTAAAAAAAGAACTTGCTAAAGTTGAAAGAAATCCGCTTATCAACAGAGATGTTGTGAGAACTGTGGATTTAAAATTAAATGATGAACAGCAAAATGCTTTCAATTCAATTAAAGATAATGGGGAATATTTGATTTATGGAATTACTGGTTCTGGAAAAACAGAAATTTATTTGCAGTTAATTGAAAGAATGCTTAAGCAAAATAAATCAAGTATTATGTTAGTACCGGAAATTTCTTTAACACCACAAACGATTGAAAGGTTTGTAGCAAGATTTGGAAGTGAACAAATTGCTGTATTGCATAGCAAACTTTCTGTTGGAGAAAGATTTGACGAATGGAATAAAATAAAGGAAGGTAGAGCAAAGATTATTATTGGGGCAAGATCTGCAATTTTTGCTCCTTGTGTTAATCTTGGTTTAATTGTTATTGATGAAGAGCATGATGAGTCATATCAATCTGAAAAAAAGCCTGAATATTCTGCTATTGAAGTTAGTGAATTTTTAGCTGATAGATTAAATATTCCACTTGTTCTTGGAAGCGCAACACCTGATATGAAAACATTTAATAGAGCCAAGAACAATGAAATAAAATTGCTAACTATAAAAAATAGGGCAAATTCAAGCACATTACCAGATGTAGAAATTGTTGACTTAAGAGATGAACTTGCTAAAGGCAATAAAAGTATGATTAGTAGAAAGTTGAGAGAAGAAATCAACAAAAATATTGAAAACAAAAAACAGACAATTCTTTTCCTAAATAGAAGAGGATTCTCAACTTTTGTAATGTGTAGAGATTGCGGAGAAACTATTAAATGCAAGAGATGTAACATCACACTTACATATCATAAAAGAGAAAACAAATTGAAATGTCATTATTGTGGCTATGAACAAAACATAGTAACAGAATGCCCAAATTGCCATAGCAAAAATATTAGATATTTTGGTGGTGGAACACAAAAACTTGAAGATGAGGTTAAATTGATGTTTCCACAGGCAAGTACAATTAGGATGGATATTGATACTGTTACAAAAAAGAATTCTCATGAAATGATTTTGTCAAAATTCAAAAATGAAAATATTGATATTTTAATAGGAACTCAAATGGTTGTAAAAGGTCACGATTTTCCTAATGTAACTCTCGTTGGTGTAATTGCTGCAGACACTAATTTAAATATAGGAGATTATAGAGCAAGTGAAATTACATTCCAAACTTTAACACAGGTTGCTGGAAGAGCGGGAAGAGGAAAAGATAAAGGAAAAGTTATTATTCAAACATACAATCCTGAACATTATGCAATTGAATATTCAAAAGCGCAAGATTATGATTCATTCTATGATACAGAAATTGGAATAAGAAAAGCATTGAAATATCCGCCATTTTGCGATATAATTGTTTTGAAGATGACTTCCAAAAATCAAAATGAATTGAAAAATGTATCCAAAAAAATTCATACATATTTGAAAGATAGAGTAATTAATGAAAAATTTGGAGTTATTCTTTATAGCCCAGTTCCATGTCCTATTGATAAAATAAAAGATAGATATAGAATGAGAATTTTAATAAAATGTTTATATGATGAAAAAGTAAATGATTTATTAAATGGCGCTATGAATGAATATTATAAATTGAAACTTGATACCACAAGATTAAATATTGAGGTAAATCCAAATAATATGTTATAAAAGGAGTAATAAATGGCAATTAGAAATTTACGTTATCAAAATGATGAAATACTTAGAAAAAAATCAAGAGAGGTTGAAGTAGTTGATGACAAAATAAGAGAACTATTAAATGATATGGATGAAACTATGCATGAAGACAATGGCGTAGGACTTTCTGCTGTACAAGTCGGTGTTCTTAAAAGAGTAATTGTTATCGATGTTAAATATGATGGATCTCCATCATTGAAATTGGTTAACCCTGTAATCGTCAAAGAAAAGGGAAAACAAGAAGTTGATGAAGGTTGCTTAAGCTTTCCAAATGAATATGCAAAAGTAATTAGACCAAAAGAAGTTGTCGTTGAGGCTCTTGATGAAAATGGAAAAAAGGTAAAAATCAAAGCAGATAATTTATTGGCACAAGCACTTTGCCATGAAATAGATCATTTAGATGGAATACTTTTTGTTGACAGAATGGAACCTGGCACACTTGAATACATTGACCCTTCAGAAGAAGACAAAGAGTAATTGATTAAAAAAATAAATAAAAATGAAAAGAAAAATAAAATCAATCAGGTTTATAGGTAACCTTTAAAAACCTAAATATTATTTTAGAATGGATATAATTTCTATGAAAATTGTTTTTATGGGAACACCTGATTTTGCATTAGAATCTTTAAAAGCATTATATGAAACAGATAATGAAATAGCATTGGTTGTAACAAATCCTGACAGAAAAAAAGGAAGAGGAATGAAAATGTCTTTTTCTCCTGTAAAAGAATTTGCAGTTGAAAAAAATTTGAATATTTCACAACCAATCAAAATTAGAGATAATGAAGAGTTTGCAGAAGAACTTAGAAAAATAGAACCAGACCTATTCTGTGTAGTTGCCTATGGAAAAATTTTACCAAAAGAAATTTTAGAGATTCCTAAATATGGCTCAATAAATGTACATGGTTCACTACTTCCAGAATATAGGGGAGCATGCCCAATTCAATGGTCTGTAATCAATGGAGATAAAGAAACAGGAATTACTACAATGTTTATGGATGAGGGAATGGACACAGGAGACATTATTTTACAAGAAAAAGTTTCAATAGGAGATGATGAAACACTAGGAGAATTGTGGAATAGACTTGCTATTTTAGGTGGAAAGAAATTAGTAGAAACAGTTTCAAAAATAGAGCAAGAATCTAGCAAAATATCAAATGTAAATGATATAAAAAGCGAGATAAAAAAATTAGTTAATGCTAAAAAACAAGGAGAAAAATTTACTATTGCTCCAATGCTTACAAAAGAAATTGCAAAAATAAATTGGAATGAAAGTTCATTAAAAATTAAAAATCTAATAAGAGGGCTTAACCCTGAAATGGGAGCATATGCTATATACAATGGAAAAAAAATAAAAGTTTGGATAGCACAAATTGTTAATGAAAATGCTTTGAATGAACTAATACAAGATAACATTGAAATTAACAAATTTAAACCAGGAGAAATTATTCTAGCTGATAGAAGAAAAGGATTACTTGTAAAAACAGGAGATGGAGTAATTAGCTTACTTGAACTTCAACCAGAGAATTCAAAAAGAATGGACTACACAAATTTTCTAAATGGATATAAAGTTGAGGGTAAATTCGAAAACTAAAAAACATTATTATCTACATTAAAAAAATAATTTGTATCATAAAAATGCAAAAAATATATTGAAAAATGTTTAGAAAACTGATATATTATAATCGTAGTAAATAGCAATTAAAAGTGTGCTTTAAATTGCTAGAAAGGAGATTATAGTATATCAGTTTTATACTATAAAGAAATTGTATGAGTAGAGGAAGAAGATTTGATGGAGAACCAAAATTAAATGTAAAAAAGGTAGTAGTTGTTCTTCTTAGCCTAATTCTTATTATTTTAATGGTTGCACTTATGATAAACTTTCTAAAGAAAGATAAAAAAACCTCAAAAACTAAAAATATAACTAATTCATATCAACTAGTTTTTACTAATAATAAATGGGGAATAATTAATTCAAAGGGAGAATTTGTAATTAACCCTACTTATAATGAAATGCTTACTATTCCTGATTCAACAAAGGCAATATTTATTTATCAAACAAATGTTGATTATACAAATGGAACATATAAGTCTAAAGCGATAAATGATAAATCAGAAGTATTATTTTCAGGATATGATTCAGTAGAGGCAATACAAAATATTGATAGTACAGGATCAGTTTTTTATGATACAAATACCTTAAAAGTTTCAAAAGATGGAAAATATGGCTTGATAAATTTTGAAGGAAAAGAACTTTTAAAACCAGAGTATGATTCAATTGAAACTTTAAATAAAATAAAAAATTGCTATGTAACAACTAAAAATAATTTAAAAGGATTAGTTGATAATGCAGGAAATGTCATAATTGACAATACATATGCAGATATCAAACCATTAACAGATAAATATGAAAATGGTTTTGTTGTAAAAAATAATAGTAGTCAATATGGCTTAGTAAACTACACAAAACAAACAGTACTTGAATGCAAATATAATGAAATCTTACCTGTAACTGGAAGCGATATGTATGTAGTTAAAAATAATGATTCACTAGAATTAGTAAAAAAAGGTGATGAATCAGTATTGAAACTAACAGGTTATGATGATGTAGTAAGCATTGATGGAGAAAATATTATAGTTAAAAAAGGTAATAATTACGGAGTGATTGATACAGAAGGAAATACTGTATTGAATGCTGAATATCAGGATTTATCATATTTGTATAACGATAAATATATTGCTAAAAAGAATGACAAATATGGAATAATTGATATTACAGGAAGTGAAGTTATTCCATTTAAATATACTAAAATTACTTACATGAGTGAAGAAGGATTTATTGAAGCAGATAATGAAGATGGTACAACAGATTTACTTGATACAAATTTAACAGTAAAGTGTACAGGAATTGTTTCTGAAATAAATACAACATATAGCTTCGTTAAAGTTAGAGAAAATGGCGAATACAAATATTACAAATATACTTTAGAGGAAGAAGACCAAAAAGATGCATATCCATCAAATACTATTTTCCTATCAAAGAAAGATGGAAAATACGGATTTGTTGATAAAAACGGAATTGTAATTGTTGACTATATTTATGATGATGCAACAGAAGAAAATAAATTTGGCTATGCTGCTGTTAAAAAAGATGGAAAGTGGGGAGCAATTGATGCACAAGGAAATATTGTAGTTGAACCATCACTTGATTTAACATACAACACGGTAATAAGTTTTATTGGAAAATATCATTTAGCACCTGACTTAAATGCAAACTATTATACAAATGTAAACGAGTAAAAATATATTTTAAAAATACGAAAGAAGGAATTTTATGAAAATATATCCATATATAATTGATTCAAAAAAAGTAACAGATTATTATAAGAATTTGTTAGATGAAAAATACAAGGTTGTTGTTTTTAACAAGAAAGATAATGCTGATATTTATAATTATTTTTTACCAACAACTAGAGATTACATTTTTTGGACATTTAATTTAACTAACAAAACAGAATTCAATAAAATTGAAAATGATGTTAAATCAATAATTTGCGCTAAATATCAAACAAATATATTTGAAAAGAATGATACAAAAATAATTTGCTTCAAAGAAGGAATCTGCTTTGTTGTTACAGATGATGAAAAAGAAAAAGAAACAATTGTTAAAAATAAATTTGCAGAAAAAATTGAAAAAATAAACTTGAGAAGTGAAAAAAGCTATGACTTGCCAAGTAAAAAAGAAAATTTAACTGCTGAAGATTATGCATATATTTTTGAATTGTATAAAATGATTTATATTGAAAAGATACATCAAGAATTACAAAAGCCAGAAAAATTTGATGCGATTAGAAAAAAATTTATGGGGTTTACTCAAGATGTATTTAATTCAAGAATAACTGATGATGAAAGTGAAGCAATGAAAATTACCAAATGGGAAGATGATTTACAACTTGATGACAGATATGTTAAGTTGGAAAACCAATTTGATTTGCTTTATAAAAATAGTAAATTGGACGAAAGCAAAAATTTATTAAATTTTGCTATTATGTTATCAGTAGTTGTAGTAATAATAGAAATAATAAATTTAATAATTACCACAATGTAAATAAGGATTAATTATGGTTGGAACAGATATAATTGAAGTTAATAGAATAGAAAATGCAATGCAAGATGAAAATTTTGCATTGCGTGTTTTTACTCAAAACGAAATTGCTTATTGTGAAAAATTTAAGGGTAAAACAAAATATCAACATTATGCTGCTAGATTTGCTGCAAAGGAAGCGGTATTTAAAGCAATATCTTTTACACTAAATAGTAAATATGATATTGATTTTAAAGACATTGAAGTATTAAATGATAAAGATGGTAGACCTTACATAAGAATTTTAAATGCCGATAAATTGCCTGATGAAGTAAAAAAATTAAAAATAAATGTGAGCTTGTCACATATTGAAGATTATGCAATTGCAGTAGTAGAAACTAAATAGTTTAAACCCAATATGTTAGCTTACTAAAGTACATTTTAATACAAATTATAATTCACATGAGATATTCATGTGAACTTTTTAAATAGAGGTATGAGGTATAGATATGGAATACTTTGATAATCATTGTCATTATGATGATGAAAAATTTGATGGCGACAGAGAACAATTGATAGAAGATGTATTTAATTCAGGAGTAACAAGAATGATTTCAGCAGGATATAGTTTGCAAGGCTCAAAGAATTCAATTGCTCTTGCAAGGAAATATCCTTATATATATTCAACTGTAGGAATATCTCCAAATGATATAAATGAAAATTATAAAAATGAATTAATCGAAATTGAAGAGTTGTTAAAGAATAGAACACAAGAAGATAAAATTGTTGCAATTGGAGAAATAGGTCTTGATTATCATTATGATACTCCAATTGAAATTCAAAAAGAAGTTTTTATCAAGCAAATAGAATATGCGAACAAGTATGATTTTCCAATAGTAATACATACTAGAGATGCTGTAATGGACACGTTATCAATTTTAAAAGAACACTCAGTAAATAAGAAAGGAATTTTTCACTGTTGTCCATTAAATAGAGAACTAGTAAAAGAAGGTTTGAAACTTGGATTTTATATTTCTTTCTCTGGAATTGTTACTTTTAAAAATTCACATGGAGAGGAAATTGCCAAGCAAGTTCCTGACGACAGATTTTTAATTGAAACAGATGCACCTTATCTTTCTCCAGAGCCTGTAAGAGGAACGAGAAATGACTCAAGAAACTTAAAGTATATTGTTAAAAAAATCGCGGAGTTTAAAGAAATTTCAGAAGAAAAAGTTGCTAAAATGTCTTATGAAAATGCAAACAAAATTTATAATATAAAATAACATGTAAATTATTGATTTTTTATTATGATTTTGTTATAATAAATTTATCAAAAATGAGGGGAGATTTGAAAATGAAATTATGGGTAATCATATTAATTATTATTGCTGTTTTAATAGTTCTTTGGATTATTAATACATATAATAGTTTAATACGCTTAAAAAACAAAGTTCAAGAAGCATTTGCAACAATGGATGTTTATTTAAAGAAAAGATGGGACTTAGTTCCAAACCTTGTTGAAGTTGTAAAAGGCTATGCAAAGCACGAAGAATCTACATTTAAAGAAATAGCAGAATTAAGATCAGGCTCATATGGAGATATGTCTAATGCTGATAAAATTGATGCTAACAATAAATTAAGCGCACAACTTTCAAAAATAGTTGCAGTTGCTGAAAACTATCCTGAATTAAAAGCAAATGAAAACTTTGTAAAATTACAAGGACAATTAGAAGACTTTGAAAAAGACATAGCAGAATCTAGAAAATACTACAATGCTGTTGTATTAAAATACAATAATGCTGTTATGTTATTCCCACAAAACATAGTTGCTTCAATGTTCCATTTCACAACAGAAAAAATGTTTGAAGCTGCTGAAAATGAACGTGAGAATGTAAAAGTTCAATTCTAATTGAAAAGATTATCAATAAATAATTAGTAATAAAATAATAAACTCTTGCATATAATATATGTGGGAGTTTTTTTTATGAATATTGGATATGTAAATATAAAAAAAGTGAATAAAAACAAAAACTTTATACATATTTTTATTGACTATATGGCAATTATATTTCATTCTATATTCCAACCGGTTTGGAACTTGAAATATAGAAAAAGTGAATATTTTATAGTTAATACAAAAAAGAAAACTTTAAGAATTTTAAAAGAAAAGTTAACAAAGGATAAGATTGATTTTATAGTAACAGAAGGAAATTTAAAAATAGATTACAGAACAATTAACGAAAGAAACGTTGCAAAATATTTTATAAAAGATATTATAGATTCTATAAGAACAAAATATAAAATTTATGATACGAATGTATACATTTGTACAAATGAATATACAGATGAAAATGTTTACATAATAAGAGAATTAGTTAACAAGTTTAATTTAGTAAATATTATTACTGAAAATACGAAATTTAAGAATCTAGAAAAATCACTGGAAAGAGAAAATAAATACATAGTTGTTTCTTTTAATAAGAGATTGGCTTTAAAAAAGGCCAGATTTGCAATAAATTTTGACATTAAAAATTTGAAAAAATTTAATATGAATTCAAATATTGTAATGATAAATTTTATAGATGGAGTTGAACTTCCAGAAAATGTTTACGAAAAAATACAACCTTCAATCATATTGAATTCTAAAAAGATTATGAGAACGTTTTGCGAACACAAAAATTTTGAAAAATCAAAACTTATAACGTGTGAGATGTTAAAAGCCGGAAACTATAATAATATAAGGAATAAAATAAATTCAGACAAAATTTTTGTAGAATCTTGTCAATGAAAAATTTGTGAAAAATATATGAAATATATTGACAAAATTTTAAAAAAAGAGTACTATAAAACACGTAATTTAAGAATAAGTAGCATTGGCGTGCTACTTATTATATTATTTTATAGGAGATGACTGATTATGGAAGATGAAGAAGTTATTTTGACACAAGAAGGATATGATAAAATGGAAGCTGAGCTTGAAAATTTGAAAACCAACGAGAGAACAGCGATATCAGATAGAATTAGAGTTGCTTTAGGATATGGTGATTTGTCAGAAAATTCAGAGTATGATGAAGCCAAATCTGCACAAGAAGCAAATGAAAATAAAATAATTGAACTAGAAAACAAACTAAGACATGCAAAAATAATAGATGAATCTGAAATAGATACAAAAACAGTTCAAGTAGGTAATACTGTAAAAGTACATGATTTAGATTTTGATGAAGATGTAAAATATACTATAGTAGGTTCAACAGAAGTTGATTTAGCAACAAATAAGATTTCAAATGAATCACCAATCGGTGCAGCTTTATTAGGAGCTAAAAAAGGTAATACAGTTGAAGCTCATTTACCAAATGGTAATGTTTCCAAATTTAAAATCCTATCTATAACAAAATAAGTAAATTAAAATGGCGCAAGATTAAGGCAAAAACATAAATAAATTGCTTTATCATTGCGCTATTTTTTTATTTATTTTTATTCGAGATAATGTTGTATTATTATTTTTTTTGTAATATAATAGTAACAAGTTTGAAATACAAATGTTAAATGAAAAGAGAAAGGTATTATCTTATGGATGATAAAAATAATAAAAATAAAAAGGATTTTGGCTTAGATGAAACACATATTATGAAAACAGAAAATGATGATTCTAATTATGAAGATTTAGATGAAACTAAAATCATGAAAATTGATGAAGATGAGAAAAACGAAGATATTGATGAAACAAAGTTAGTTGACAATATTGAACTTAAAAATGAAGATGCTTCTGATAATGATGAAACTAGAATTTTAAATCCAATTGATAAGGATGATTTAGGTGAGGATGTAATTATGTCTAAAACAAAAAAAGAAACCAATAAAGAAAACAAGAAAGACGATAAGAAAAAATATAAAAAAACAAAAACAAAGAAGAACCACAAAAAACTTAAGATATTTTTTAAAACTTTATTGATAATTCTTCTTATTCTTATTGTGGCTGCAATTGCTGGTTTTTTTGCAATACTAAAAACTGATAAATGGACTATTTCAAAAGATGAATTTTTAAGTGATGGTGGAGCAAAAATTTACAATAAAGATGGAGAAATAATTACTACACTTACAGGTGACGAAATTAACAAAAAGGTTGAATTATCTGAAATGGGTAGAATACCAGAAGCCTTTGTTTCTATTGAAGATGAAAGATTCTATGAACACAAGGGAGTTGATGTTAAAAGAACTACTCATGCTATATTAAGTTACATATTTACGGGTGGAAAGTCTAATTTTGGTGGAAGTACAATTACACAACAATTAGTAAAAATCACAATGAAAGATGACCAAAGATCAGGCGCAGCAGGTGTTCAAAGAAAAATTAGAGAGTGGTCTAGAGCAAATCAAGTTGAAGAGATGTTAACAAAAGACCAAATTCTACAAAGATATTTGAATAGAATTTATCTAGGTTCTTCAAATGGCTTGGAAATTAGAGGTGTTGAATCAGCTTCACTTTATTATTTCAGTAAATCTGCTAAAGATTTGAGCATTGCTCAATCATGCTTTATCGCCGGAATAAACCATTCACCAGCATATTATAATCCATTTACTTCAACAGATGATGAAACAATGGAAAGAATAAAAAGCAGAACTAAAACAGTTATCAACAAAATGGCTGAATTAGGAAAAATCTCTGATGAAGAAAAACAACAAGCATTAGATGAAGTCAATAATGGACTAGAATTTAAACAAGGCTCATTATCAAATGGAAAATCTGATGTTTCATATTTAGCAGCTGCAGCAATCAACCAAATAGCACAAGAATTATCAGATAAAAATGATATAGAGTATAGTGAAGCTAGAGATGTATTAATAAGCAGTGGATATTCAATATACACAACAGAAGATACAGACATTCAAAATAAAATGAAAACAATATTTGAAGACCCTAAATATCAAGTAAAAGGAACGAATCCAAAAGATCGTAATGCAGATAGAACAGGTCAATCTGCAATGGTAATTATCGAGCCATCAACAGGATATGTTGTTGGAGAGATGGGTGGATTAGGTGCAGATGCTGATACATTAGGATTAAACAGAGGTACATCAAAGAGACAAGGTGGATCTTCATTTAAACCATTAGTTACAATAGCACCTGGACTTGAAAATAATGTAATTACTGCCGCTACACTATTCTATGATGCTAAAACAACATTTGCAGGAAACTATACTGTCAGAAACGATAGTGATAGATACTATGGTGTAACTGATATGAGAACAATTCTTACACACTCATTAAATGTTCCAGAAATAAAATTACTTTCAATTATGGGAGTACAAAAATCAATTGATTTCTTATCACAATTAAATATTCAAGCGGACGCAAGTGCCGGATTAAGTATGGCTTTGGGAACAATTGATGTCTCTCCATTACAAATGGCTGCAGGATATGCAATGATTGCAAATGGTGGAAAATATATTACACCTACATTCTATACAAAAGTATTAGATAGAAGCGGAAACACTGTAATTGAAGCAAAGCAAGAAACAAAACAAGTAATGTCAGCAGAAAATGCATATATAGAAGAATCATTACTAACAGGACCAGTAAAATCAGGAACAGCAAGTAGATTTGCCTCATATTTAGG
This sequence comes from uncultured Clostridium sp., assembly GCA_964456505.1. Classification (GTDB taxonomy): domain Bacteria; phylum Bacillota; class Clostridia; order TANB77; family CAG-508; genus CAG-793. The sequence goes on from CAYWAH010000001.1 coordinate 94,673, forward strand.
TAAAATGGATGTTGGAGCAAAGACTGGTACAACACAAACAGCAGGTGATAGATGGTTATGTGGATTTACTCCATATTATGCAGCTGCTTGTTGGTATGGAAACGATAACAACAATGGTGAATTTAGAGGAACAAACCCAGCAGCAACAGTATGGTTTAATGTAATGAAACTTGTTCATCAAGACTTAGCTACAAAATCTTTTGAAAAGCCTGATGGAATTGTTACTGTAAAAGTATGTAAAGATACAGGTAGAAAAGCAGGGGACAAATGTACAAATACTTATTCTGAAATATTTGCAAAATCAAATGTTCCTGATGTTTGCACAGGACATACAACAATTAAAGTTTGTAAGCAAACCGGAAAATTAGCAACTGAATTTTGTCCAGATGTTGAGGAAAGAACAAACCCTGGCGTAATTGACACAGAAAAGAATGCAACTTGGTCACCAAAAATTTCAGAGTCTAAAGATTTTCCAACAGAAACATGTGATGTTCATACAAAAGCACCAGATGTTGAGGTACCTGATGTTGTTGGAAAAACTCAAACAGAAGCTAAGAAAATTTTAGAGGCTGCAGGATTTGTTGCTGATCCAAAACTAGATAATATTAATGGATATAATAAAGATCAGGTTTCTTCACAAATCCCAAAAGCAAAAGAAAAAGCAGCAAAGGGAAGCAAAGTAACCATTACAGTAAATCAATCTGATAATAGAAAAACAGTTCCAAATGTTGAAAAGAAAACTTTATCAGAAGCTAAAACTGCTATAGAATCTGCAGGATTTGCTGTTGATATACAATATAAAGAAGATGTTGCCGGATATGCTAATGCTCAAGTTGTATCACAAAGTCCAAAGGCGAATGAAAAAGCAGCTAAAGGAACTAAAGTTACAATTATAGTAAATAAAACAACAAACAACACAAATAAAACAAATACAGAAACAGCAACAGATACCACAAAAAAAATAATGGAAAGGGATTAGGAATTATTTATTAAATAATAATTACCTATACAAGAAATATGGATATATTTTTATATAACACATTAACACATGACAAAGAGAAATTTATTCCAGTTGAAAAAGGAAAAGTCAATATGTATAGCTGTGGACCAACTGTCTACAGCTACGCTCATATTGGCAACTTCAGAACATATTTATTTATAGATTCTTTAAAGAGAATGTTCGAGTATAATGGATACAAAATAAAAAGTGTTATGAACATAACAGATGTTGGACATTTAACATCTGATGCAGACACAGGTGAAGATAAGATGGAAAAGGCTGCAAAAAAGGAAGGAAAAGATCCTTATGAAATTGCAGACTTTTATACAAAAGCATTCTTAGAAGATTACGATTCTTTAAACATTGAAAGACCAACAATCTTAACAAAAGCAACAGAGAATATTGACCAAATGATGGAGATGGTTAAAGAAATAATAAAGAATGGCTATGGCTATGAAACAAGCAAGGGTATTTATTTTGATGTATCAAAATTGGATAAATATCCTGTATTGTCAAATAATAAAGTAGATGATCAAGAAGCTGGTGCGAGAGTAGATGTTGATCCTGAAAAGAGAAATCCTTATGATTTTGCTTTATGGATTAAAGCGCCTGAAAACCATATTATGAAATGGGATAGCCCTTGGGGAAAATCTTACCCTGGCTGGCACCTTGAATGTTCTACAATGTCTAGAAGATTTCTAGGAGAGCACTTTGATATTCACACAGGTGGAGTTGACCATATTTCCATCCATCATGAAAACGAAATAGCACAATGCAAAGGTGCTTTTGGACACAACCCTGCAAACTTTTGGATGCATTGCGAGTTCTTATTAGTTGATGGTGGAAAGATGTCTAAATCATTAGGAAATATTTACACTTTGAGTGATTTGAAAGAACAAGGAATTGAACCATTAGCATATAAACTATTTTGCTTTAGTTCACATTATAGAAACAAATTGAACTTTACTTTTGAAGGAATAAAATCTAGCCAAGTTGCTTTAAATAGACTAAGAAATAGTTATTTTTCACATGTGGGTGGAAAAGCAAAAATAGATGAAGCAAAAATAAAAGATTATGAAAATAAATTCTTATTAGCAATAAATGATGACTTGAATATGCCATTAGCATTAGGAATTGTATGGGATGCTTTGAAAAATAACGAGAAATCTCAAGATATTGCAGACCTAATACTTAAATTTGATAGAGTATTAGGATTAGATTTGGCAAATTCAGAAAAATATTTAGACAGCGAAGAAAGCGAAATTCCTGAAGAAATAATGGAATTAGCAGAAAAAAGAAAACAATATAAACAGGAAAAAAATTGGGCAGAAGCAGATAAAATAAGAGATGAAATACAAAGCAAAGGATATAAGATTGTTGATTTGCAAAATGGAGAAATATCTGTAGTAAAATTATAAAATATTAAGAGGTTTTTAATGGAAAAAAAAGATTTGAAAAAAGAAAATGAAAATTCAAATGCAGAATCAAACGAAAAAAAAATTAAAAATACAAACATAGAATCAAATAAAGAGAATACAGCCAAGACAGATTCTAGTGGAAAAAATTCTGAAAACAAAAATAATAAAGATGATAACAAACCTAAAGAATTGAAACTATCTTTTTGGAAAAGAGTAAAAACAAGTATTTTTGATTTTGACAAATATTATATTGTTGCAGGGGAAAGCGCATCAAAATCTGTAGGATATTTATTTAAACTATTAGCAATTTTTGCTTTAGTTTTTGCAATTGTGTTTACTTATAAAATGTCAACAATTATTGTGGATTGTTGCAACTATTTATACAATGATTTACCAGACTTTAAAGTTGAGAACAATGAATTTTCAATTGACTCCGCTGATCCAATAACTATTAAAAATAATACTTATGTTCCTTTAAAAATTGTTTTGGATAATACTGAAGACTATGAAAAATACAATAATTTAGACTCAGTCTTAAAAGATGGTTACACTATAATATTTACAAAAAACAAGATTATAACTAAAAGTCCTGATAGTAACTTAATAACAGGAGATTATCAGAATGTATTAAGCCAAATTGGGAAAGATTCAATAAATAAAGAAGAAATAATAAGCATGTTTAAAGACAATTCAAATATTTATTCTAGCATGTTTATTTGTGTATTTATATTAATGTTTATAATTTACGGAATAGTATTGTTCTTTAATGCATTGGCTTTATCGTTATTGGCATGGGTTCTCATAGGTATTATGAAATTGCCACTAAAATATTATTCTGCATTCAGTATTTCTGCTTCGGCAATTACATTACCTGTGATTCTAAATATAGTTTATATTGTATTTAATATTTTAACTGGATTTAAAATGGAATACTTTAATGTAATGTACACAATAATTTCATTTATTTATATTTTTGCAGCAATCATAATGCTTCGCTCAACATTGATTAAAAACAACGATAAAATAAATGAAGAAATAAAAAAGAGAATTAAAGAATCAAAGAACAAAAATGATAATGATGAATCTACTGCTGAAATCAAAGAAAATGAAAGCAACGATAATGACTAAAAGAAAGGATACTTAAAATGTCAGAAGAGAAAAAAGATAACAACAATAATAAGCCTGAAAAAGACAAAAATTCTAACAAAGATAATAAATTAAAATTGAAAATTCTATATATTTTATTAACAATTGTATGTGTTGCTTTGGCTTTACTATGCACATATTTTGCAACAAAAAACATAAAGAAAGAAGATGACAACAAAGTTGATTATACACAATTGATTAAAGATATTGATGAAAACAAAATTGAAAAAATTGAGATGACAGTTGGAAGCAAGTCAATAAAAATAAAATATAAAGGACAATCAGATGATGACGAAAAGAAAACTAGTATAGTACCTGATACGCAAGCATTTGTTGAATTAGTTCAAAACAAAACACTAGAAGGAAAAGACGTTGTACTAGAGCAAAAAAATAAGAATCCTCTTTTTGTAATGTCTGAAGGCTTAATTTCTTTAATTCCTACAATAATTATTGCAGCAATGTTTTTGATGATTTTAAAAATGCAAGGAATGGGAGAAAAGGGAAAGGTATATGATGCAGATGTATCAGATACTAAAGTAACTTTCAAAGATGTAGCAGGACTTAAAGAAGAAAAAGCAGAAGTAATGGAAATTGTAGAATTCCTTAAGAACCCTGAAAAATACAAGAAAATGGGAGCAAGAGTTCCAAAGGGAGTACTTTTAACAGGAAAGCCTGGAACTGGAAAAACATTGATAGCAAAGGCAATTGCAGGCGAAGCAAACGTTCCTTTTATTTCGATGAGTGGATCAGAATTTATTGAGATGTTTGCAGGACTTGGTGCTTCAAGAGTTAGAAAATTATTTGAAAAAGCAGAAAAATTGTCGCCATGTATTATTTTTATTGATGAAATTGATGCAATAGGTGCAAGAAGATCAAGCTCAAATAGTGCAGATACTGAAAACAACCAAACATTAAATCAATTATTGGTTAAAATGGATGGATTTGATACAGATTCATCAGTAATAGTAATAGGTGCAACAAATAGACCTGAAATGCTTGATGATGCTTTATTAAGACCAGGTAGATTTGATAGAACTATAGTAATTGGTTTACCAGATATTAAAGATAGAGAAGAAATATTAAAAATTCATTCAAAAAATAAAAAGCTTGATGAAAATGTTAACTTAAAATCTATTGCAGAAGATACCGCTGGATTTTCAGGCGCAGAGATTGCAAATATTTTAAATGAGGCAGCAATTTATGCAGCAAATAGAAATCATGAAGCAATCAGCACAGATGATATTGAAGATGCTTTAAAGAAGGTAACTGTTGGACTTGAAAAGAAAGATAGAGTTGTTTCTGATAAAGATAAAAAATTAACAGCATACCACGAAGCAGGACATGCTGTTGTAAGCAGATATTTACCAACTCAAAATGTGGTAAAAGAAATATCAATTATTCCAAGAGGTGTTGCTGGTGGCTATACAATGTATAAAACTAATGAAGATAAATTCTACATTTCAAAAACTGAAATGGAAGAAAAACTTGTATCTTTGTTAGGAGGTAGAGCAGCAGAAAAAGTCGCTTTAAATGAAATTTCTACAGGCGCTAGTAACGACTTAGAAGTTGCTTTAAAAATTGCACGTGATATGGTTACAGTATATGGTATGGATGATAAAATTGGCCCAATTTCAATGAATTTAGAAAAAGATCCTTATCAATTACAACTTTTGGGCGACAATATGGAAAATGAAATTGGCAAAGAAGTTAGAATTATTCTTGATAATGCTTATGAAAAGGCTAAAAATATTTTAGTGCTTCATAGAGATAAGCTTGATCAAGTTGCAAGTGTTCTTCTAGAAAATGAAAAAATCAATGAAGAGCAATTCAACGAAATTTTCAAAGAGAATTAGCTACGCGTGCCTGCAAAATAACATATTTGTATTTTTTATTATTACGATTACTATAATAAAAAAATCTAATTGCAATTTGCAATTAGATTTTTTAAATTTTCTATAAAATTAGAACTTTCTCTTTCTAGCAGCTTCAGACTTCTTCTTTCTTTTTACGCTAGGTTTTTCATAACATTCTCTTTTTCTAACTTCTTGAAGAATTCCATTTCTAGCACATTGTCTTTTAAATCTTTTGATGGCATCTTCAACATTTCCATTATTAACTTTTATCTCTGGCACTTTTATCATCTCCTTCCAATGTATATCTGGGATGATTGAGTAATTCAATCTTTCTTCGTACTTTGCAATTATACATTATAATAGCACCAAAAGTCAATAGATTTGAATCAAAAATTAAAGTTCACTATTAATTAGAACTCATAATGTTATATTTATTAAAATAAAAAATTGATATTATAAAAAATAAAATATTTTAAAAATACCCCCAAGAGATTGCATTTTAGTATACTTAATTATATAATAAGAATAAAAAAGGAGAATTTATAAAATGAAATATTCTTATAAAATAATAATTTGCATTTTATTAACTATTCTGATGGTTACATGGTGCGTATGCATTTATAAACTATCTGACATGAATACTCAAAAGTCGAATGGAAAAAGCACAGATATTTTAGCAATATTTATTGAAGATACACTAAGTGTAACTAATGATTATGGAATAACAAATTCACACCCTACAGATAATAAATTGGCAAGGGCTTCACAATTAATTAACCCTGTTATGAGAAAGGTAGCACATGCCTTTGTCTATTTTGTATTAGCATTTATTCTAAGCCTTTTATTAAACCTTTTAACAAACAATAAACATTTTTGGATATCATTTTTTATTGCATTTATTTTATGTTTCTTGTATGCAATGTCTGATGAATACCATCAAATGTTTGTACCAGGTAGAACATCAAGGTTTACTGATGTAATTATTGATAGTACTGGGGCATTAGTTGGATTATTATTCTTTGGTACATATCATTTAGTATATTTATTTGGCAAGAGAGACAAAAAAATAGAAATAGAAGAATCAAAGAAAATTGAAGATTTAGATTAATTTTAATTTATTCAAAAGAGAAAATAGAGATTATTTATGTTACATTTGTCCATAAAATAAAAGGAAAAAATGGCTTGGAAAAAATATTATATATGAAAAGTTTTTACATTTTTGTGTAAAAACTTTTTTATTTTGAAAATCTTTATAAAAAAATTTTTATCTATAATACTAAAATTATGAGGCACAAAACTGCAAAAGAATATTTTGTGTGAATGGTTCAAATTAAAAAAATAAATAAAAAATGATGTGACCCCAAATTAGGAGACATTAAATAAAAAACTAAAGAACATCAATTAGTGCAAAATTATTTAAAATACTTGATTAAAATACTTGAGTATTATATAATAAAGTCGAAATAATGTAAGAGAAAGGAGAAACCATAAATGCAAGTAATTACTACTAAAAGTGAAGAACAAACAAAACAATTTGCTAAAAATATGGCTTCTATTTTGAAGAAAGGCGATATTGTAATTCTTTCTGGAGAGTTGGGTGCTGGTAAAACTAAATTTACAGAGGGAATATTGGAGCATTTTAATCTTGAAAATGAAATTTCAAGCCCTACTTTTACGATAGTTAATGAATATAAGAATGATGAAATTTCAATATTTCATTTTGATTTGTATAGACTTTCAGATGTATATGAATTTGAAAATATTGGTGGAGAAGAATATTTAGATAAAGGAATTTGCATTTTTGAATGGGGAGAATTAATTGAAGATAATTTGCAAAATGATTATATAAAAATTTCGTTTGAAAAAGATCCTGATGATGAAAATGCAAGAAAACTTGTGATTGATACTTATGGAAACAGATTTGAAAATATTGATTTTCAAAAGTTTACGGAAAATGAGCAATAATCATAAATAAAATATTTTTTGAAAGGAGGATACATATGAAAGTTTTAGCAATTGATACATCATCTCCTAATTGCTCTATCGCAATTTTGGAAGATGAAAATGTATTAAAAAAAGTAGAGAACAGATCTGAAAAAGAACATTCTGAAACTTTGATACCAATGATAAAGGACACATTAGATGAACTTAATCTTAATGTGAAAGATATGGATTTGCTGGCTTGTGGAATTGGGCCTGGTTCATTTACTGGAATTCGTATTGGAATAGCAACGATTAAAGCATTTGCTGATGCAAACGATACGCCATGCGTTGGAGTTAACTCATTGGAAGCACAAGCATATCAAATAATACTAAAAAATGGAGAAGAAGATTGCAAAATTCTTTCAATGATTGATGCAAAAAATGGAAATGCTTATTTTGCAGTTTATAGAATGCATAACGGAAATTTTTCACTTTACAAGAATCCATGTATTTATCCTATACCGGATTGCGTTGAGTTTTTGAATTTTCAAGAAAAAGTTTACATAGTAGGAGATGTTCCAAGAGAAAAGATTGAAACTTTTATTGATGCAAAGAGTGCAAGAGAAAAAGCACAGGGCAGAGAAGTAAAAGAACATTGCTATGTTGATATTTCAAATAATTTAGCTTTACCAATTGCAATGTGTGCATTAAATAGATATGAAAAAGGAATTTATGGAGATTCAAATTCTATTTTTCCAATGTATTTAAGAAAAACTCAAGCAGAAATGCAAAGAGAGAAGAAAAATGATAGTAATTCAATGAGAGATTTTCTATCAATTAATTCAAAAGACATTGAAGATATTTTAAGCAATTATGATAAATTTGAAAATTCATGGAGCACTGATGCTTTTGAGGAAGATACTAAAAATAGTACATACATTGTTGCAAAACAAAATAGTGAAGTAGTTGGCTTTATAAGTTATAGAGAGGTGCTAGATGAAGTTGAAATAATGAATTTAGTTACTCGTAAAGACATGAGAAATCAAGGAGTTGCTTCAGATTTAATTAGTTATGTTGTTAGAAAAACGCATTGTAATAAAATAAATTTGGAAGTAAATGAAAATAATATTACTGCAAGGAGACTGTATAAAGAATTTGGTTTTGTTCAAAATGGTTTGAGAAAGAACTATTATAACAATACTGATGATGCGATATTGATGAGCTTATAACAAAGGAAGGAATTGAATAATGAAAAAAACAAATGAAATTGATTATAAAGATTTAAAATATAGTTGTAATCCAAATATTTTTAAATTCAATACAACAGAGGAACTTACTACAAATTACAAAGGTGTCGGACAAGAAAGAGCAATAGCCTCTTTAGAGTTTGGACTAAGGGTTGATACAAAAGGTTACAATTTATATTTGGAAGGACCAACAGGTTCTGGAAAAACAACATACACTTTGAATTATTTGGAGAAGTTATCTAAAATGAAAAAGACTCCAAATGATTGGTGCTATATTTATAATTTTGAAAATCCAAATGAGCCAGTAGCTGTAAGTTTGCCAGCAGGCGAGGGCAACAAATTTAAGGATTTGATGAATAAGTTCATAAAAGAAATCAGAGTAGATTTAAAAAACACCTTTAAAAATGATGATTTTGAAAAAGAAAAAAATATTATTCAATCACAATATCAAGAGAAAAGAGCAGAACTATTAAATGATCTAAATAAAAAATCTGAGAAATATGGTTTTCAAGTAAAAAGTGCTGAAAATGGAATTTATATGATGCCTGTTGTTGATGGAAAGGCAATAAAAGAGGAAGACTTCGAAAAACTTGATGATGAGGTAAAAAAGGAATATGAAGACAAATCAACAATAGTTCAACAACATATAATTGAGGTTATTGCTCAAATTAAAAAACTTGATGAAGAGTCTGAAAAGAAAATTGAAGAATGGAAATCAAATGTTGCTATTTTAACGATTGAAGGACATGTTTCTTATGTAAAAAGCAATTGCAAGAGAAATAAGAAAATAACTCAATTCTTAGATGGAGTTAGAAAAGATATCGTAAAAAATATTGATTTGTTTATTGATGATGATCCTCAAAAAAAACAACAAGGTCCTATACAAGGAGCGCATATGCCAATGCAAAATCCTTGGGATAACTACAGAGTAAACGTTTTTGTTGACAATAGTAATACAAATGGTGCTCCTGTAATTAGTGATTCAAACTATTCATTTAATAACCTTTTTGGAAAACTTGAATATGAGAATTATTATGGAATGCTAAAAACAGATTATACAATGCTAAGACCGGGACTTTTGCAAGAAGCAAATGGTGGGTACATTATGTTCCAAGCAAGTGATTTGTTAGCAAACCCAACAAACTATGAATACTTGAAAAAAGTTTTAAGAAATAAGGAAATTGGAATTGAAAATTCAGCAGATCAAAAAGGCTCGATGGTACTCGTTTCTTTAAAACCAGAGCCAATACCTCTTGATGTAAAAGTTATTCTAATTGGAAGCGAAAACGTATATCAAACATTGCTTTCTGTTGATGAAGAATTTAGAAAACTATTTAAAATAAAAGTAGAATTTGAAGACTATGCACCACTTGATGAAAAGAATTTAAATGACCTTGCAGGATTTGTTCATGGATTTTGTACTGACCAAGATTTGCCACCACTTGATAAAGGAGGCGTTGCAAAACTTGCAGAATATTCATCAAGACTAGCTGAAAATCAAACTAAATTATCAACTCAATTTGGCGAGATGTCACAAATAATTGTTGAGGCTGCAACTTGGGCAAAAATAGATAAGGAAAAAGTTATTACTGCAGAATACATTGAAAAAGCATTAGAAGAAAGAAAAAAACGTACATTGAAATATGATGAAAGATTCACAGAAATGATCAATGATAAAGTATTATTGATTGATACGGAAGGCTCAAAGGTTGGACAAATAAATGGCTTAACAGTAATGACTGTAGGTGAATATAAATTTGGAAAACCTGTAAGAATTACAGCAAACACGTACACTGGCAAAAAGGGAATAATCAATGTCGAAAGAGAAGTTGATATGTCTGGCTCATCCCATTCAAAAGGAATAATGATTCTTAATGGATACTTGGGCGAAAAATTTGCAAAAGACATGCCACTTTCATTGACCGCAAGCATTTGCTTTGAACAACTATATGGCGGAATTGATGGAGATAGTGCATCAAGTACAGAACTTTATGCATTGCTTTCTAGTTTGTCAGGACTTCCTATAAGTCAGGCAATTGCTGTTACTGGTTCTGTTAACCAAAAAGGAGAAATCCAAGCAATTGGTGGAGTAAATGAAAAGATAGAAGGATACTTTGAAATTTGCAAATTAAGAGGCTTAACCGGAGAGCAAGGTGTTATGATTCCTGAAAGAAACGTAATAAATCTTGACTTAAATGATGATGTTATTGAAGCAGTAAAGAATAAGAAATTCCATATCTACACTGTTTCAACAATTGATGAGGGAATTGAAAGATTAACAGGAGTTCCTGCAGGAGACAAAGACATTCCGGGAACAGTAAACTATTTGGTTTATCAAACATTGAAAAAATTTGCAAAACAAAGCAAAGACAACGACTAGAAAATATACATAACAAAGCAAAGACAACGACTAAAAAGAATGCAAAACAAAGTAAAGACAATGATAAAAAATTACAAAGCAAAGATAATGATTATAAAAATTCCTTGAAAAATGAATTTGTGTAGTTAAATGCTATATGCCAATTTACTTTGAATTTAAAGTAAATTGGTGTATAGTTTATTATGCCAATATAGCTCAGTTGGTAGAGCAACTGTCTCGTAAACAGTAGGTCAGCAGTTCGATTCTGCTTATTGGCCCCATACCAAAACTTACCATATAAAATAATAAAGCAAATCATAAAAACAAATGAAGATTAGGAGCAATATGGAAAGAGATAATAAAAAAATATTTGATACATACGTATTTATTTCAACATTTTCAAGATGTTTAATTGAAACATTCATACCAGTTATTTTATATAAATTTGGTTTTTCAATAAAAGAACTATTATTATATTTTCTAGTATTTCAAATAACATCTTTGATTCTTTCATATCCATTTACATATATTTGTAAAAAAGGCTATGGAAGACTGCTAAGCATTGTAGGAATTATAGCATTTATTTCAGAACAAGTTTACTTAAATTTTATTACATATAGTACTACATATTTAATTATAACTGCAATAATTTATGGAGTATATAGAAGAGCATACTGGATTTCTAGAAGATTTTTCAACATGCAAATAATGCAAATAAATGAAGAAGGAAAAAGTTATGCAGTTACAAGTATTTTTAATCAAATAGCTATAATTGCTGCATCATATATAGGTTCATTATTACTTGAATTTTTAAATACTAAAACAGTTACAATTATATCTATAATACTATTTTTGATAAGTGTAATACCATTAAAATTAATGAAATTTAAAATTGAAGTCAATGACTTGCCAATTGATCTAAAATATATTTTCAAAAATACACCTAAGAAAGACTTTTACATATTTGGTGCTTATGAGTTACAAAATGTTTTGAAATTTTTGTTTCCACTATATTTGATAGTTTATATAAGAAACACATACCAGACAATTGGTATAGTACAACTAATTTCAAATATTGCAATTATTTTATTTACATATATTTTTGGAAAAAGGCTTGATTTTAAAAAGAAAGATTATATTCAAATAAGTACAATTTTTATTTGTGTAGTTTATTTTTGCAAAATAAATGTTACATATATTTTGCTTTTAATAATTTCATTTATTGAAGGATTTGCAACTAAAATGTATGAACTAAGCGAAAACAAAGCAATGTATTCATTAAGCAAAAAATTTGAATACAATAGTTATAATTTGGCATATGAAGTTACACAAAATATATTTAGATTAGCACTTGCAACATTTTTTTACTTTTGCAATTTTGATATAAAAACAATGATGTATATAACTTTAGCAGTTATTGCTAGTAGTGCTTTATTCAAATTTAAAGAACCCAATATTCCTAATTTAGATATGGATAAAATAATGAAAAAAGATGAATAAGCAAATAATATTTTACTATAAAAAAGTAAAATAAAATTAGATAATTAAATACAAATAAAAAATAACTCCAATGTTTCATAGTTAGGAAACTTCGGAGTTTTTTTGAAAGGTTATTAAAAGTCTTTTAAAATTTTTTCAGTGTTAATGCAAATTTTATTGACATTGCTTTTAAAAAGATTTAACTCAAACTGAATTTCTTTTTTTAATCCCTTATGAGTTAAAAGAGTATTGCAAGACTCAATAAAATTTGTACACTCTTGTTCAAGCTTTTGATAATAGTCTATCATTTCTTGACTTGTATTAAAATTTTTTTGAGGCTTAATTTTTATTTCCATAATATTGTGATATTCTGCCTCAACTTTTTCAAGTGCTTTAAAAAATGATACATTATCAACCAAAGCCCAAAAATTTACTAGTACAAGCAAAATAATAATGCTAAATGCAGCCCAAATGTTCAGTGAATTCATTATTGCTGAAAAAATGAAAAAACCTAAAACAAATCCAATGGACCACAGCCAAATTGAACGCAAGTTAATTGCTATTCTTTGGCACCGACTTATTTTCTTTTCTCCTTTCATTTTTTTACCTCTCTTTCTAATGAAAAAACATGATGTAAGGCATACAAAAAATATGCTATTATTATAACATAGAAGATATAAAATATCAAATAAATTTAGAATTTTGATAATGAAACATATTAAGAAAATTGTATAAATTTTAATTTTAATTATTAATATAATATTAATAATTTTTAAATGAAAAAGAAGCTTTATTAGTTATTTTAATACTAGGCATTGCATTATATGCTTTTAAAATAAAAAAATACAAATTTTGGTAGATAAATATTGACATAATTGGTAAAATATAGTATAATACAATTGAAAACAATTTTTATATTTAGTTGCTTTGAAAGGAGCATACCATGGAAAATAACAGCAAAAGAAAAAGCAATAGACGGGAACGTAAGCTAGAGGCAGTAATCTTACTGCTATTAGCCATAATTGGCACATTATTCATTGGATATATGGCAATAATAAAAATTGTCATTCCAGGATTTCAGATGATTAATCTCAATCAAGAGATTCAAGCAGCTGAAGATGATGCCAAAAAGTATCAGGGTTACACAGATACCACTGATATGAATCAAGAAGTGCAAGAACTTCTTGATAAAAGGCAACAAACTTGGTATGAAAATCCGGATCCAATGATCCGGCAGTTTGCTAATTCAAATATTTTTATGAAAGTATTTGAATTTGGCTTCGCAATAATTGTAGTTGTTATTCTCGCCGATTTTTGGTATAAAATATTTCAAGTATTTCTACCTAGAAAGAAGAGGGAAAAAACTAATTGCAGGACTACCAATTAATCCCGTCAAAAACACCAACCAATAATTAGGCTGGTGTTTTCTTTTGCATAAAAGCACTAAAAATGTCATAATTTTTTATATGATTTATATTAAATGATGAAATAATGCATTGTATTTAATTTAAAATATAGTGAAATTACAAAACGTAAAATTTAATGCAACTTGAAAAATTAAAATATACCAATAATTAAAAATAGTGAAAAATACTTATTAAAAAAATTATTGAAATATTTACTTTGCTTTTTTCATATGATACAATAGCAACTAGCAAAAATATAATTATATTTTGTTGCTTTATTACTACCCAAAGAGGTGATTATTATGAAAAAATTTACAAAGATGCAAGGGCTAGGGAATGACTATGTCTATATGGATGCAATCCATCAAAAAATAGACAATGAATCAGACCTAGCTCGTTTTGTTAGTGACAGACATTTTGGAATAGGATCAGATGGATTAATTCTAATTTGCAAAAGTGATGTTGCTGACTTCAAAATGAGAATGTTCAATGCAGATGGTTCTGAAGCGGAGATGTGTGGAAATGGAATTAGGTGTGTTGGAAAATTTGTGTATGACAAAGGATTAACATATAAAACCACATTGAAAATTGAAACACTTGCAGGAATAAAAACATTGAATTTAAACATTAAGAATGGCAAAGTGGATACCGTTAGAGTTGATATGGGAGAGCCTATTTTAGAGCCTGAAAAAATTCCTGTAATTTCAGATGAAAAAATTGTGAAAAATCTTAAACTAAAAGTTGAAGATAGAGATTTTACTTTTACTTGTGTTTCTATGGGAAATCCTCATGCGATTACAATTGTTGACGAAACAAAGAATTTTGACGTTGAAAGATACGGAAAAATTATAGAAGTTGACAAGGCTTTTCCAAAAAGAATAAATGTAGAGTTTGCTCAAATTGTTGATAGAAATAATATTAATATGAGAGTATGGGAAAGAGGTGCCGGAGAAACTTTGGCATGTGGCACTGGCGCATGCGCTACAGCAGTTGCTTGCAACCTAAACGATTTAACTGATAGAAAAGTAAATGTGGAACTTCTTGGTGGAACTTTAAATATTGAGTGGAACAAGGAAGATAACCATGTATATATGACAGGCCCAGCAGTTACAGTATTTGAAGGTGAGATAGATAGGTAGGTGATTTTTATGAATTTAATAAATGAAAATTTTTTGGAGTTGCAAGATAGTTATTTGTTTTCAACAATAGCTAAGAAAGTTGCAGAATATACAAAAGAAAATCCTGACAAAAAAATAATTAAATTAGGAATTGGGGATGTTACAAAACCAATTGTTCCAGCATGTGTTGAAGCAATGCACAAAGCAGTTGATGAAATGGGAACACCTGAAGGTTTTAGAGGTTATGGCCCTGAACAAGGATATGATTTCTTGAGAGATGCAATTGCAAAATATGATTTTAGAGAACATGGTATTGAAATTGATGAAGATGAAATCTTTGTTTCTGATGGGGCAAAATGTGATACTGGGAATATTGTAGACATTTTTGCAAAGGAGAATAAAGTTGCAATTACTGATCCGGTTTATCCTGTGTATATTGATACAAATGTTATGTCTGAAAGAAGCGGAAAATACAATGAAGAAAAAGGCATTTATGAAAACATAGTTTATTTGCCTGTTACTGCAGAGAACAATTTTATTCCGGAATTGCCAAAAGAAAAGGTTGATATAATTTATTTGTGCTTTCCAAATAACCCAACAGGAACAGTGTTGACAAAGGATGAATTGAAAAAATGGGTTGATTATGCAAAGGAAAACAAATCAATTATTTTATTTGATTCTGCATATGAAGCGTTCATTACAGAAGACAATATTCCTCATAGCATTTATGAAATTGAAGGGGCGAAAGATGTAGCTATTGAATTTAGAAGTTATTCGAAAACTGCTGGTTTTACTGGCTTAAGATGTGCCTATGTTGTTGTTCCAAAAAGCGTGAAGGGTTACACTAAAAATGGCGATGAAATTTCATTGAATAAATTGTGGAATAGGCGTACTTGTACAAAGTTTAATGGTGTTTCATATATTGCTCAAAGAGCTGCAGAGGCAATATATACAGAAGAGGGCAAAAAGCAAATAAGAGAGAATATCCAATATTATTTGGATAATGCTAAAATTATTAAAGATGGGCTTGAAGAAGCTGGATTTAAAGCTTATGGAGGAGTTAACTCTCCATATATTTGGCTTAAAGTTCCTGACAATATGACTTCATGGGAATTCTTTGATAAACTTTTAAACGAAGTGAATATTGTTGGTACACCTGGTAGTGGATTTGGAAAACATGGAGAAGGCTATTTTAGACTAACTGCTTTTGGAACAAAGGAGAATTCAATCGAAGCAATCAGAAGAATTAAAGAATGGAACATTTAAAATTATTTTATTACTGAAAAAATTTCAAGGTTGTAGTTAAAGTTAAATAGTAAATTACAAAATGGTATTTTTTATAAATTTTTAAGATTAAAATTTTTGAATATAAAAAATGAAAATTTATAGTAAAAAGAAATTATATTTAGCAATTTACATAATTTGACAAAATCATAAAAGAGTGCTATAATCAAAAGCGTAATATAAATTTTTGTTTTGATAACATACCGAATACCGAAAGGAGAGCAACATGGTTAAAGCAGAATACATTAGGTATGAAGAGTCAGGAAAGCGGAGTGAATTTGGAAGACAGTACATGGAGAACAAGTATGGAGAAGGAGCAGGTGAGTATCAACCTTCAAAGGTAATCTTCAAACTTACTTACAAAGATGGACATACAGAAGAATATGATGCTCGTGCGGATGCTTGTCGCCTTTTAAAAAAAACGAATTTGTCTAGAAAAATGAAGGATCTCTTTATAGAGAATGTTAAAGATGGAAATTTTTACTTCTCTGAAGAAAACCACCGTTTTGAGAACAAATACAGTCAAATTTCTTTATTTGACCTTATTTGATTAAAAGAAAAAATCGCAGGAATATTTTCTTGTGATTTTTTTCTTTTATAAAAATTTTAGAAATTGGTTAAATTTTCTGGGAAAAATTTAAGATTTCACTTGCTATAAAGCAAAAAAAGGAATATAATAAATCATTGATAAATAATGCATTAAGTAAAGTAAAAATAAATACTAAAGGTAAAATAATAAGCCTAAGAAAAAATAAATATAAAGATTGCAAATCAAAACTGAAGGGAAGATACAATGTCAGAGAACTTAAAAGACAATAATGAAGAAAAATACAGAATATATAGGCAAATGATCAGCTCATTTTATGAGCAAGAACAAAAACAAAACAAGGCAAAAATCAGTTCAACTGGTGATATAAAAATTGTGCCAAAAATATTTTATAGTTTCAATTCCAAAAATTTTAAAGTAGAGTTTTACATTGGAAAAACTCAAATGTACAAACTTCGTAAGTTAACAGAATTTTATGATAGAATGGTTGAACACAAAGAATATAAATATGGTTTGAAACTTGATTTTATTCATACAAAGGGAGCATTTGAAGAAGGTTCAATTCCTTTGCTTGATTTTATTATGAAATATTCTGAAATTATTAAGTACGTAAATGATGTTTCAAGCAATTACTTTTATAGCAGTGTTAACAATGATTTTATAGTTTTGTCTGATTCTGGCATGGACGATTTTTTTGAGGCCTGCAAAAATAAAAAAATTGAATTAGAAGATAAGTATTCAACAAATCTTATTGAATTTTTAGATACTGAACCTGATGTGAAATTTTTTATAAATGAAGAAAGCGAAAACGATTTTACAATTACAACAAATATTGATGTTTATAACTATTCTGTTATCAATGGGAAAAAATATATTTACTTTTTGTATGATAAAAAACTTTACAGATGCTCAAAAGATTTTGAAAAAATGCAGTTGAAATTGTTAGATCAATTTAGAATAAATTATGTTAAAGAGATTCCTTTTAAGAAGAGTGAATTTTCGGATTTTTATTCTTTAATTGCACCAGATATTAAGCAAGAAATTAAGATAAACGTTGATGAAGAAAACATTGAAAAATATATGCCAAAGGAACTTAAAGTAAAGGCTTATTTGGATACAAACAATAGCAATTTTATTGTGTGCGATTTGAAATTCAAATATGATGAATATGAGTTTAGCCCTTTTGAAAACATTACTAAAAAATTCCCAAGAAATGTAATGGAAGAATCAAGAGCGTTAGACATGTTTAAAAATGCTGGCTTTATGCTTGATGTTGAAAACAGAAAGTTAATATTAACGAATGATGATAAAATTTATGATTTTTTGAAATCTGGAATAAACGAATTTATAAATAAATTTGAGGTCCTTGCAACAGATGAATTCAGACAGAAGCAAATCATTACTCCAAAAATTTCTTCAATTGGAGTAAAAATTGAAAACGATTTGCTTTCAATTGATTTGTCAGAATTAGATTATGATCCAAAAGACATTGAGCAAATTATGAAAAAATATGAGCTTAAGAAAAAGTTTCATAGATTAAAAAATGGTCAATTTATTGATTTGGAAAACAATCCTACATTAGATACTTTGCAAAAAATAGCACAAAGTTCAAATATTGAATATAAAGAATTAGCATCTGGAACTATTCATATTCCAGTTTACAGAAGCTTATATTTAGATAGAATTTTAAAGAAGAATGACATTGTAATAAAACAAAACGAAGAATATAAAAATTTAGTTGATGATGTTGATAACAGAACAATTTCTGATAAATTTCAACTTCCAAAAAATTTGAAAGCCACACTTAGAGAGTATCAACAAGTTGGATTCAATTGGCTAGAAACATTGGATGAATATCATCTTGGCGGAATTCTTTGTGATGATATGGGACTTGGAAAAACAGTTCAAGTGTTAGCTGTAATTGAAAAATATGTTGAGGACAACAAAAACAGAAAACCTAGTATGGTTATTTGTCCAAGTTCTTTAACATTGAATTGGCAAGAGGAAGCAAAGAGATTTACACCTGATTTAAAAACAGTAGTTATTTCGGGAAATCAAAATGAGAGAGAAAACAAAATTGGAAACATAAATAAGTTTGACATTGTAATTACATCTTATGATTTACTAAAAAGAGATATGGATACGTATGCAAAATACAATTTTCATTTCAAATATTTGATTGCTGATGAGGCACAATACATAAAAAATAATAATACTAAGAATGCAAAGGCAATAAAGGAATTAAAAGGTGAAACAAGATTTGCATTGACAGGAACACCAATTGAAAATTCTCTTTCTGAACTTTGGTCAATATTTGATTTTATTATGCCTGAATATTTATATTCATATAATAAATTCAAATCACAATATGAAACGCCAATTGTTAAAGAAGAAAATGAAGATGTATTGCAAAGATTAAAAGTAATGATTGAGCCTTTTACATTAAGAAGAGTAAAAGAAAAAGTTTTAACAGAACTTCCAGAAAAAACAATTACAATTTTGAATAATGAGATGACTGGAGAGCAATTAAATATTTATCTTTCATATATGCAAAATGCTAGAAAGAAAGCCAAAGAAGAGATTGAAGAAAATGGTGTTGCTCAAAGTCAAATGAAAATTCTTGCATTGCTTATGAGATTAAGGCAAATTTGTTGTCAACCAGGATTATTCTTGGAAAACTACACAGGAGAAAGCAAAAAACTTACTCAATGTATTGAGATTATAAAAGATGCTGTTGCAGGTGGGCACAAGCTTTTAGTGTTCTCTGGATATGCTTCAATGTTTCCATACATTGAAAAAGAATTAAAAGAACTTGATATTAAATATTTGAAATTGACAGGTCAAACTAAAGTACAAGATAGAATGGGATTAGTAAACGAGTTCAATAATAATGATGATGTTAAAGTATTTTTAATTTCACTTAAAGCAGGTGGAACAGGCTTGAATCTAGTTGGTGCAGATGTTGTTATACATTATGATCCTTGGTGGAATTTGTCTGCTGAAAATCAAGCAACAGATAGAACTTACAGAATTGGTCAAAAGAGAAATGTACAGGTATATAAATTGATTACTAAAAATTCTATTGAGGAGAAAATTTATAATTTACAACAGAAGAAGGCAAAGCTTGCTGATGATATGCTTTCAACAAATGAAACATTTATTAGCAAACTTTCAACTGATGAAATTATGAATTTGTTCGAATAGAAAAAATTTAAAATTTATTGAAAAATGGCAGAGTAAAATAAAAATTTAAATATTTAACGGAAAGAAATAATTATTCAATAGTTAGAAAACAAACAATAAAAAACAAACTAAATTTATCAAATTTTAAACAGCCTATATGTCAAATCTATTAAGTTTTGATTACAATTCAAATACATTTAACAAATCGATATTATATTTGTGTATAATTTCATAGAATAAATGAAAATTTTTAATTAAGTTTACATAAACTATTACAAAGATAGTTAAATTATGGTAAAATAAAAGTATAATTTTAGTTTGTGGGGGAATTTAAATGGAAGAAAATAATATTAGTCAAGAAATTAAAGTAACAATGACTGAATTAAAAAAATTAATTGAAAATAGTAATTCTTTAAATGTAAGCATGGCAAACAGAAAACAATCACTTACACAAAGTGTTGAAGATGCTTTAAATGAAGGAAGAAATACATACAATCAAAATACAGGAAGATTAAATAGTTATTCATCAGAATTTGAAGACGAATTAAGAAGTAAATATTCTCCAGAGAAGGATTTTGCTTACAATGAAATGTTAAAAAATCATATTGAAATTGAAAATAACATTAAAGCATATGTTGATCGTATTAATGAAGAAAGCAAATCAGTTGAAGAAAAATTACAATCTTTAAATTCTGAACTTGCAACAGAAAAGGCTAAAGTTATTAGTCAATTTCATGCTGATGATCCTTATGTTGATAATACATATATGCCTGATAACCAAGCAAGAATTGAAGAACTTGAATCTCAAATTAGTAAATTGGAAGCTGATAAAGCACAATTAGATTCTTTTAAACAAGAATTTTATAACTATTTTTATACAGCAAACGAAGTTGCAAAAGATAGCGAATTTCCTGTTAATGGAACAGATGCTGGAAATGCTCCTAAAGAGAATGAACCTAAAGAAAATAATACTAAAATGCCAGCAGATTCTCAAAAATCACATGAAGATGAAATAAGAGCATTAACAGATGAAGAATATAGTGAAAGAAGAAGAGCACAGGCTGAACATATTATAAATAATCTTATCGGAAATAACAGCAAACAAGAAGAAAATTCAAAGGAAAGCGAAAATGTTTCTTCAAATGAAACACCAACCCAAGAAGATGAAAAGGTACAACCAAAAAGTAGTCAACCTGCAGAAGAACAAGTAAATGATGAAAAGTCAAATAGTGATGAAATTAATGTTCCTGATTTTGTAGATTTGCATCCAAATAAATTATATACAGTTTCAGCTAGAGATGGTATGATTGTAGTAAATGGAAATAGTGTTAAAATAGAAAAATCTATTAAAGAATATAAGATAGAAAAATCTGCAAAAGAATACGAAATTGACGGAGAAAATGGAATTAAATTTGATAGTTTAAATAGAACTATAAATGGAAATTCTGAAACAATTATGTCAAAAGATACTTTTGAAGATTTATTAAAAGGAACAAGAGATGATTATGATGATTTGGACTTTAACATTATCAATTCATTAGTAAATTACTTTAAAGGTGTTGATTCAAATAAAGATATTGATTCTTTAAGACATGATTTAAAAAATGCTATTGAAGATTATCAAAGCACTATTAGAGAAAATAGTGGAAAAGTTCACATTAATTATAACTTGAAATCAATGAAATCATTAAAGAAGAATAATAGAAATGCATACGATGAAATTGCAAAACATGCACATCAAGCATATACAAATAAAACTAAAAATGTTGAGGTTAAAGCACATTGGTACACAAAACTTGGATGGAAGATTGTTGATACATTCTCACTTAACAATAAAAAAGCATTAAATCCTGCAAAAACAACTGAAGAAGTTGTTAAAACAGAATCTGATGAAAAACATGATAAAGAAGAATCAGTTGAAGATCCTTCAAAACCAGCTCCAAGCCAAATGAGAGAAAGCGTTCAAGTATCACCTGAACAACTTAATGAACAACATAGCACACCTGCAAATTCTAAAAAACAAAACCAAAATCAAAATGATGAGAGAGAAGAAAGATAGTTGCTTCATTAGTGATATGTTTTTTTAAAACAAAATTATAAGATAAAGTTTTGCAAAACTACAAAGCAATTCAAAAATAAAAAACATAATGTTTAATTTGAATAAATTAATGTAAAATGCAAGGATTTTAATTCAAAAAACTTGCATTTTACATTATAAGATGTTATAATATTCACGTTTTAAGATGATATACTTTAAGAGGGAGGAAAAATAAATGCCAAATATTAAGTCAGCAAAGAAAAGAGTTAAGGTTGCAGAAAAGAAAGCATTAAATAACAGCATTATTAAATCACAATATAAAACAGCTGCTAAAAAAGTTACAACTGCTGTAGAAAATGGTGAAAAAGATGTTGAAAAATTATTAAATGATGCTAAAAAATTAATAGATAGAGCAGGATCAAAAGGTGTTATATCTAAAAATGCAGCTGCTAGAAGAAAATCTATTTTAGAGAAAAAAGTAAGCAGCAAACAACCTGCTAAAAAAGCTACTAAAAAGGTAGAATCAAAAGCTGAAGAACCAGCAAAGAAAACAACTACTAAAAAAGCTGAAACAAAAACAGCAACAAAGACAGCTACAAAAACAACAACTAAGAAAACTACTACAACTAAAAAAGCAGCAAAAAAAGAAGAAAAATAATTTTAAAAACTCGGCAATGCCGAGTTCTTTTTTGCACACAGATTGTACATTAAATATTTACACTATAGTACTTGATATTTTTTAGAATTATATATATAATATGTTTAAATTTATAGGTTTTGTACAAACCTAAATTCTAAAAGATAAGGAGAAAGCAATTATGAATTTAAATATAACTGGAAAGGATTTAGAATTAACAGATTCAATTAAAAATTATATTAGTGATAAAACTTCAAAATTGTCAAAATACTTTGGAGAAGAGTATGATGTTTCAGCTACAGTAAGAATTGAAGGAAATAAACAAGTAGCAGAAATCAGAGTTAGTGCAGGTTCTGAATTATATAAAGCAGTTACTGCAAGCCAAGATTTGTATGCTTCTGTTGATAAAGATATAGAAATACTTGAAGGACAAATTAGAAAAAATAAAACTAAAAAAGATAAGCAAAACATGACAGAGAGTATTCGTTTTAAAGAACAACAAACAGAAGAAGATTTAAATGAGGATAGCGAAATAGTAAAAACTATTTTCTACAGCATCAAACCTTTGACAGAAGAAGACGCAAAATTATTGTTGGAGGCTGATCCCAAGAATAAATTTATGCCATTTATTGATGCAGGTTCAAACAAGGTAAAGGTTATTTACAAACTTAAAGATGGAAAGAACTTTGGATTACTAGAACCAGAAGAATAGGAAATAATTGAAATTAAAAAGTCACTCTTTTAAGAGTGACTTTTTAATTTTACTTATAGGATAGATTCAAATTAAATAGGGAGCAGATAAAGCCAATAAAAATATAAGTATACAAAAATTTTCTAATTATTAAGAATGGAATTGATATAAATAATTCAAAGAGAAAACAAAAATAATTTGAAAAAGTTGACAAAAACTATTGCATTTTTATTTTTTGGTGCTATAATATAAATTGAAAGTCAAAGAAAGTCAAAGTCAAAACTTTACATAAAATCAGAAATTGAAAATTTACAATTACCAATAAAGAAAATAATAAATCTTAATTGTGAATTGAAATTTCTAAATGATATGCAGATGGTTAATACTAATAATTAAATGCTAAGAAAAGAATTTGACAAGTACTTGAAACTTTAAAAGAAGGAGGGAATCTATGAGAATATCTGATGTAATCGAAAATTTTATAAAAGAAATGCTTGATGAAGATGACAATTCTACAATCATTCAAAGAAACGATTTAGCAGAACATTTTAATTGCGTTCCATCACAAATTAATTATGTAATATCTACAAGATTTACTCCTGTGCAAGGATATTATGTAGAAAGTCAACGTGGTGGAGGAGGCTACATCAAAATTAGAAGAGCAAATGTAACCAGAAGCGATTACTTGATGCATACAATAAATAGTGTAGGAGACAAAATCACTGCTAAAGAAGTTGAAATCTTCGTAAAGAATTTTCTTGATAATGAAATAATTGATTCAAAAGAAGCGAACTTATTGAAGAGCGCAACGAGTGATAATGTACTTAGTACACTTTCAAAAAATACAAAAGATGAAATTAGAGCAAAGATATTTAAAAACATGTTAATTACACTTGTATAAAAATAAAACTAGATAAAAAATTGTATCTTATAAATTAAAGAGCAATTAACAATTTTTATAAAAGCAAGAATATGAAAAAATCGAAAATAAGAAAAAGCAAGTCACTAAAAAATTGAATAAATTTAAAATAAATATGTAGGAGGTATTTATTATGAAATGTCAAAATTGTGGTAAAAATGAAGCAAATATAAGATATACTCAAATTATAAATGGAGAAAAGAAAGAATTAGCATTATGTTCAGAATGTGCTAAAAAATTAGGAATTGATTCTGAAATGCCTGATTTTCCAATCAATTTCAATAGCTTCTTAGGAGATTTCTTCAACGATTATGTTGAAAACAATTTCTTACCAAGCTTTGAAAATACTGTTGTAAAATGCAAAAATTGTGGAATGACTTATGATGATTTTATTAAAGATGGTGTATTTGGTTGTAGCGAATGCTATGATACATTTTCAAATCCAATTGATTCATTATTAAAAAATCTTCATGGCACAGCAAAACATATTGGAAGAGGAGTTAACAACAAAGTAAAGCCAATTAAGATTGAAGGTAACAAATCTGAAGACAAGACAGAAAATGAAGAAATAAAAAATGACAATAAAGAAAACAAAAAAGAACGATTACAAAAAGATTTGAAAAAAGCAATTAAAGAAGAACGTTATGAAGATGCTGCAAAAATTAGAGATGAGTTAAAGGAGATGAATAAATAATGAATTGGTATTTACAAAATGGAAAAGACTCTGATGTTGTATTAAGTTCAAGAGTTAGATTAAGTAGAAATATTGATGGAATAAAATTCACACCAAAATGCAGTGATGAAGACTTAAAGAAAGTTTATGATTTAATGAAAGATGCAACTATTTCATTAGGATATGGCTTAAAATTTATTGATATGAAAGACCTAGATGATATTACCAAGAAAAGCCTTGTTGAAAAACGTTTGATTAGCCCTGAATTTGCAAAGTTAAAACGCCCATATACTGCAATAATAATAAATGATGATGAAAATATTTGCATAGTAGTTAATGAGGAAGACCATATAAAATTACAAGTATTTTCTTCAGGGCTTGATTTGGAAAACTTGATGAATTTAGCAATCGAAATTGACCAAAAGTTAGAGAAAATTGTACCATATAGTTTCCATCAACAATATGGTTATCTTACTGCATGCCCTACAAATGTTGGTACAGGCTTGAAAGCATCTGTACTTGTACATTTGCCAGCATTAGCAATTACGAATAGTACTCGTAAGGTTTTGAATATTGTTAACAATTTAGGAATGAGCATTCGTGGAAACTATGGAGAAAATTCAAAATCAGAAGGAAATATTTATCAAATATCTAATAATCAAACATTAGGAATAACTGAAAAAGAAATAATTAAAAATTTGAATTTAATAACACAAAAAGTCATTAAGCAAGAAAGAGTTGCAAGAAAATACTTAACTACAAAATCTTTAGAATTAGAAGATAGCGTTTATAGAGATTTTGGTGTATTATCTAATGCAAGAAAACTTTCAGAAGATGAAACTGTCGAGTTGTTATCAAATATAAAACTTGGCACAGATTTAGGGATAATAAAGGAATTGAATGACACAAAAGTTTCTGAACTTATGCTTTATACAAAAAATGCAAATTTGCAAAAACGTGTTGGAAAAAATTTAACAACATATGATTGCAATATTGAAAGAGCAAAAGTTGTAAAAGAAATAATAAATAAAAAATAACAAAAAGGAGGCACGAAATGTATTATAAATTTACTGCGAGTGCAGAAAAAGCACTTGAAATATCACAAGATTTAGCAATGGAATTAGGACATGACTATATTGGAACAGAACATATACTATATGGATTAATTGAAGAAGGAACTGGAATTGCTGCAACAATACTAAATAATGAAGGTGTTAATTCTGATGATGTAAAAAAAGAAATAATTGATATGGTTGGTACATCAACACCAATAGATGACCCTGAAGTTTTAAGCTTTACTCCTCGTACAAAAAGAGTAATTGAAAATGCTTTTCTAGGTGCTAGAAGAATTGGAAGTGAACAAATAGGTACAGAGCATTTATTGGGTGGAATTTTAGCTGAAGGAGATAGTGTTGCTATTAGAATTTTAGTTGATTTAAATGCTGATCCTCAAAAATTGTATAATGAAGTTATTAAAGCACTAAATGAACAATCAGAAACAAATGACGATGAAGAAGATTCTAATAAAGGAAGCTATAATTCAACACCTACATTGAATCAATTTGGTACAGATTTAACTAAAAAAGCAAAAGAAGGAAAACTTGATCCTGTAATTGGAAGAAAAACAGAAATTCAAAGAGTAATAGAAATATTATCGAGAAGAACAAAAAACAATCCATGTTTATTAGGTGAACCTGGAGTTGGTAAAACAGCTGTTGTAGAAGGTTTGGCAGAAAAAATAGTCGCAGGAGATGTACCAGAGCAATTAAAAAATAAAAGAGTTGTAAGTGTTGACTTAACTAGTATGGTAGCAGGTGCAAAATACAGAGGAGATTTTGAAGAGAGAATAAAGAAAATGCTTAAAGAAGTTCAAAAATCAAAAGATGTTATTTTGTTCATAGATGAAATCCATACAATAGTTGGAGCAGGAGCAGCTGAAGGAGCAATTGATGCCGCAAATATTTTAAAGCCAATGCTTGCAAGAGGTGAGATTCAACTAGTTGGCGCTACTACTTTAAAAGAATATAGAAAGTATATTGAAAAAGATGCCGCACTTGAAAGAAGATTTAGTCAAGTAATGGTTCAAGAACCTAGCGAAGAAGAAACAATACAAATTCTTTATGGATTGAGAGATAAATATGAGGCACATCATAATGTTAAAATATCTGATGAAGCAATAAAAGCATGTGTTGAATTGTCTTCAAGATATATTAATGACAGATTTTTACCTGATAAAGCAATTGATTTGATGGATGAAGCAGCATCAAGATTAAGAATGAAAAATTATATGGAACCTGATTCGATAAAAAACATCAAAAAAGAAATTGAAGATTTAAACAAAGAAAAAGAAGAAGCAATTCGTATACAAGATTTTGAAAAAGCTGCAAAAATAAGAGATGATGAAAACAACAAAAAGAAGGAATTAGAAAAAGCAAGAAAAGAATGGGACACAAAAAATAGCAAGGAAATCCTAACATTAAAATATGAAAATATTGCAGATGTTGTTTCAGCATGGACAGGAATACCAGCACAAAAAGTTTCTGAAAATGAAAGCGAAAAATTAAAACATTTAGAAGAAAACTTACATAAGAGAGTCATTGGACAAAATGAAGCAGTTGAAGCTGTTGCAAAAGCTATTAAGAGAAGTAGATTAGGATTGAAAGATCCTAATAAACCTATTGGTTCATTCTTATTTTTAGGACCTACTGGCGTAGGAAAAACAGAACTTTCGAAGGCTTTAGCAGAGAGCTTATTTGGAACAGAAGATTCATTAATAAGAATTGATATGAGTGAATATATGGAAAGTCACTCAACTGCCAAATTGATAGGTGCTCCTCCAGGATATGTAGGATATGATGAGGCTGGTCAATTAACTGAAAAAGTTAGAAGACACCCATATTCGGTAATTCTTTTCGATGAAATTGAAAAGGCACATCCAGATGTAATGAATATGCTTTTACAAGTTCTAGATGATGGAAGACTTACAGATTCTCAAGGAAGAACAGTTAATTTCAAAAATACAATTATTATTATGACATCAAATGTTGGAGCAAAGTTGATTACAGAAACAAAGCATTTGGGATTTGTTTCAGAAAGCGAAGCGGAAGATCCAAAAGTTCAATACGAAGCAATTAAAAAGAATGTAATGGGTGAATTGAAAAAAGAATTCAAACCAGAATTCTTAAATCGTATTGATGATGTTATAGTATTCCATAAGTTATCTGATAAAGAAATAAGACAAATTGTTGATTTGATGATTAACAATGTTGAAAAGATGATGAAAAAACAATCTATTGATTTGAACGTTGACGATAAGGCTAAAGACCTTGTTGCAAAAGAGGGCACAAACCAAGACTATGGTGCTAGACCTTTGAGAAGAGCAATTCAATCTATGATTGAAGATAATATTGCAGAGGCTATTCTTGATGGAAAGATCAAGGATAAGGCTACCATTACAGCCCAAGATAATAAAATTGTAATTAAATAATAAGAATAAAATACTTTATGAAAAAAATTCGTGTTTTTCGAAGCTTGAGGGCTGGTCGGATTTACCTTGATTACCGATGGCTACGCTAAAAAGTTGTGTCGCCTGGGTTAGGGTCCCCGACACAACTTTTAGTAGCCAAAGCCCGAAACGAGAAAACCTAAGAATTTTTTGAAGAAAGTATTT
Source organism: uncultured Clostridium sp. (assembly GCA_964456505.1). Taxonomy (GTDB): domain Bacteria; phylum Bacillota; class Clostridia; order TANB77; family CAG-508; genus CAG-793. The sequence continues at coordinate 123,264 of CAYWAH010000001.1, forward strand.
TATTCAATTTTTCATAAAGTATTTTTATCTATTAATAAAAAAATAACTAATAAATTTTTCAAATTTATTAGTTATTTTTTGTTTTTCATATTGAAAAAAAAGTAGTGTAATGTTAAAATTACTTTGAATATTTATGCACATAAGGAGCTAAGATGAAATTACAAGGTTTATCAGTAATATTTGTAATAATTATTGTGCCAATTGTAATGGTACTAACTACATATATAAACAATATGATTGATGTTCAAAATAAGCAGGCTTCATATAAAACTGCTTTGATGAATGCAACTTATGATGCCGTAAGATCATATCAAATGAATACTTTGAATAACTCTTTTACTAGTGTGTATAAATCAAGAGAAAGAGATGTTAAAGCATCTGTTAATTCTTATTTTAATAGTTTAGCATCAAATTTGAATTTAAGTGGTTACACAAAAAATGAATTAAGTAATTATACACCAGCAGTATTTTTTAACTTATATGATGGATTTTATGTATATGGACCTTATGAGAATTATGCAAGCGTTGAAAAAAATAATAGCACAAACAAAAGCAATGTTGTTTATTCAACAGATAATAGCAAAGACACTATGGAATATGGTTTAAAGCCTTTTACATATTATTCTTGCGAATATGCAAAAGAAAATCAATACGATATAATTATTAACTATACACTTGATAATTACATAAGTGTAAGTGGTTGGTACACTGGAGAAACTGGAAAACAATATGTTACGAACTCAGGATATTATATTAATTCAAGCAAAATTACATCAATTGGTAATAGCAAAGATAGTACAATTGATATAAATGGAAAACAAGTTGTAAAGCCAGAAAAACTTGGAGAGTTTTTAATTACATTAGATGCAAATAAAAATGCTTCAACTCCAACATATTATAGATATGTTAACTACAATAATGTAAAATATTATTATGATTCTTACGTAGAGAATACAGATCAACTTAATAAAACGCAAAATGGAAAAACAATTCCAATTTTTAAACTAAGCAAAAATGAAAAGGTATACATTACTGAAAGTGAATTGCAATCTTTAGTAAGATACAGAATTGCAGATGGATCAATAAATGAAAACGAAGATAAATTTGTAAAAAGTCCTGCAGAATCTGACTCATTATTCCAGGATACAAATGCATATCATTATTATGTAAATGCAACTAAGTTTTCAAATATTGTTGAACCAATTCTTAGCAAAATTGATTTATCAAATGATGTTGAATATGAAGCAAATAAAAATAAAAAAACAAGTGCCAAAGATGTTAATAATTCTAACGATGCTTTATCTAGTTGTGTTATAAAAACAAAAGCATATCATGAAAGCTATACACTTACAGAAAATAAAACTTTTTCTAACATTGGTACATCCACACACGTTAAAACCGATTACCAAAATAAAAAAGTTTTTGCTACAGGGGCTGATGATGCTAGTGGAGAAAATGATCCAGAATTAGAATCTTCATCATTTAACCAACATAGGATGGATGTTATTTCAAGTATTATTGAATATGAACTTTCATCTGATATTGCGAACTTCAATAAATATGTGACAAGTTCATATTATTATCAAATGCCAACTTTAACAGAAAATGATTGGTATAATATTGCAAATAATGTATCAGTTGTTTCTTTCTTACAAGGACTTGTTGTTGGAAATTATAAATATTTTAATGATTATGCAGTTGTACTTAATACAAAGCAAAAAGAATTTATATCAAAAGATTCTATTTATGTACAAGAAAACTATGAAACTAATGAAAGTCAAGTTAGTATAGATGTGAAAAATAATCCTCAAGCAGTTGCAAATACTAACAATGCATATAGTGGACAAAAAGGACTTACATATCATAATCCTAGATGCCAAGAATTTAATGAAAATATCACAAAATATTTTAGAGATAACCCAACTTCTAGTTTGAAAATTGCAGCATATAGAATTATTGATTATGAAGATCAAGATATTGAAAGCAAGGATAACAATGGAGATAATGAAACTGTACACTATTATATGCAACCTGGTACTGGAGCATATGAATGTATTGTTTCATCAAATGATGATAGAATAGCAACTGACGATTTGCTAGATGTTAACAAGAGTGAATCATATCCTAATGAAAATAACAAAGATGAAAAAATCAAAATAAATAATGATATAAGATATGCATATATTAGAGCACTTGCAAGAGAAAGAGGTGCAAGCACACATGAATTTTCTACTTATATTTTAAGCAGTAATGTTAGAAACTTAAATGGATATTCTTTATCAAATGCCGAAAAAGTTAATACAGAAATTCGAAATAATAATGGCAATCCTATTGATGGATTAAAAAATGGAAATGGAAATGGAAGCGGAAACAACAATAATAATGGATCAAATCCAAGTACACCATCTAATCCAACAGATGAAGAAAGTAACTCAGAAACAGCTTGGTTTAAATATGGAGCCAAAGTTATTAATGGAAATGAAATAATCGTAAATTCACCTGATGATTCATCTGATGACTTTACATTTGGAAATATGACATTAAAAGATGTAGATTCATTTACATATGAAATCAGAGAAAGAGTAACTAATAAAATAATAACACAAAGTCAATCAGCAACAAAGGTAAAAGGCGTAAATAACGATATAGATACATATACATTTAAAGACTTAAATTATCAAACAGATTATATAATTTATGTATATGCAGATGTACCTAAAAAAACGCTAAGGGAAAACCCTGTAAAACTTGAAATTAGAACAGAAACTAATCCGTCGCCAAATACAGATACTGAAGTTTCAAAGCCTACTGATGATAAGCCAACATTAAGTGCTGTTCAAAATGCTGATGATTCTAAACTTGATACTGTAACAGCAATTTGCAATCAGAAGATTACAGACAAAAGAGATGAATTAAAAGAGACATATATTAGAATTGTTGAAGTCACTAAAGACACAGATGGCAAGCATAAATATAACTGGGAAGGAAATTCTGAATGGATTAAAATTGATGTCGATAAAAATGGAAAATACATATTCCCTAAATGTAAACCAGATACACTTTATGCTGTAAAAACAAAAATAACAACTAAATTATTCCCAGATGGTGTTGAATCACAAGTTGCTGAAGTATTAACACCAACTTCAAAAACACAAACTAAATCCGGACAAATAGCATTAAATGCTGATCCTGTATCAACATTCGTAAAAACACAAACCAAACAAGCAGGATATGTCAGAGTTACTGTTCAATTACTTCAAACGAGTGAATTACCAGAAGGATATTATGTTCAATGGAAATTAACAGGAACATCAGTTAACAGCAATGATGATGAACTTGAAAAATTGGGCGAATACCATATAGTAAATAATATTTATACAGATTCAATGGATATAAAATATTTAGGAGAATCAACTGTAAATGGACAAATACAGCCTGGATATACAGTTGTTGCTCAATTAATTGACGGAAAGGGAACATCTGATAAGAGTGATGATAAAGTTGCTCAAACTGTAACATTGAGAGTGTCAAACATTGATAATACCAAACCATCTCAAACAAAGCCTACTGTAGAAAGAAGCACTGAGTCAACAATCACTATTAAAGGAAAACAAATAGATTATGGTGATTGGGGTAATCCTGAAGATGGTAGCTCAAAAGAACTATATAAGGCAACAAAGAGTGCAAGCGGTATAAAATATTACAAATATAGAAGATCAAAGGCAATGATTATAGACAACAAGAGCATACCTGATACATGGAATGATGAAAGCAATACTACAGATTGGACTGAATGGCAAGATAATCCTACATTTGAAAATCTAGAAAAGAATGGAACATACGCTTTTCAAACAATGGCATTTGATAAATCTTATGGAATGCACAATGAAGGGTCAAACTATTCTATTTCTGAAGCAACAATTGCTTCAACATCAGAATCTCCTGATTATCACTTAACAATTCATAATGGTGGAAGCAAAGGAAACGACATTGCTGTAAATGGTATTCAAATTAGCAATAATGGACAAACAACATATGATACGAAGACTGCAACGCAAATATGTAGATCTGGTTCTAGAGTAAAGGTAACTGCATATGTTGATCAAAATAAAATTAATCAACTAGAAAGTCAAAAGAAGAATGGTACAATTTATAATTATACAGTATATTATGAATGGTATGTAATAAATTCAGACACTCAATGGCAAACTTGGGGATCAAATCCTCCAAATACAACACCATATATTTTCAGCAGTTCAAAAAGTCCTGACTTTGAATTTACAATGCCAAGCGTAAATTATGAACTAGTATTTTATGCAGTAGTAATGATATTCCCACCTGATCCTGAAATAGAAATAAAAATTACACCGGAAACGCGTTACTATGTACAGGAACAGACTGGTTATACAAATACAAAAGATACTGTTACAGTTAACATTAAAAACAAAGAAAAAGACAAACACGCAGCAGTCTACATTCATAAAATGGATGAAGAAAAGGGAATACCTATAATTCAAACAACTGCTTCAGCAAATTATACAGTAACAGATAATGATACACTAGTAGAAGTTTTCTATGATTATGACATAACCGGTGCAAATGGCTTAAAAACAAATGGTGATGACATAAATGGAATAGTATCAACAGCGAGTATTTCAAACATTGATAAAATGGATCCTGTAATTACAAAATGTGAGGAACTTGAAATAGTTAAGGATAGAGTTTTAATAGAAGCAGAAGATTACAACGATAGAGGCACTCCATCAGGCATTTGGGCATATTATTGCGAACCAGTTGCTTGGGCAAACAAAAATGAATATAGTATGGGAGAAGGAGACATATGGCATAAAATAGCTTATCCTAGCAGTAAACAAGTAATTGCTACTGATTCATTAAGGAGAGCTTTTAGAGGAACAAGTGATTCAGATTCTAGAAACTTTTCAGGAGATTATTATGTATATGTAATAGATAAAGCTGGGAACTATTCAAAACAAACTATTAATGTACATGTAAAAGCAATAATTAAAATTGACACTACAACAAGAATTTATAACAATAATACAGAATGTGGATATGAAGATTATCCTGATGTAAGCAAATTGCAGAATATTGCAAATGAGTCTAAAGGAGCACCTAGATTTTCATTTGATTATGAAATAGCAGACCAAGATGGCAAAATAATTTCAAATGGTAGAGGAAATGATATTATTGATTTATCTACTGAAATAGTAGAAGGACAATCTGTAACTATTTTCTTGAAATACACTGGTGTATATGATAATCATACTTGGGCTGGACAACCATCATATCATAATACGGACCATGATTTATATGGATATATTACTGGAGGACCGTATAGTCAATTTACTGATCTGAACTCAAGTGATATAGCAACAAGGGATAGTGGAATAAACTCAACCGGAACAAACAATTTGGTTGTATCATATACTGCAAATTATAAGGAAAGTACAAACAACTCAAAAGTTCTATATGCAAGATGGACTGCTAAATCGATTGTCGTAGCATATCACTCAAACGATCTTACTACAGGAAGCATTGAAAATGGCACAAGCAGAAATATAGGTGATAGCCAAGTACAATATGTACAATATACTTATGGAGTAAATGGGTCAAGACAATCTATAACTAAAGATGCAGGTTATAATGAATCAAATAAACAAAGAATAAATTATACAACATATAATGGAAGAATTTCATATAGTAGATATGGATACACTCAAATTGGATGGACACAAACAAATGAAAACAGAGTATATGATAGAAAAAATGATTATCAATATGATCCACAATATAGACCATATGATGGATATATTGCTTCATCAAATAGTGCATCAGGTAATGTAGGATGGTGGAATTACAATTCATTCTTTGGACTATCTGAAAGTGATAAGCTGACATACGATGCGGCACTTGGAAAATATAGATATTCATTCAACTGGGAAATTCCAGATAGCTGGAAAGTTAATATGTATGATTGGGAAACGCAAAACTATGAAGCACTAATAAATGATTCATATCCATACAATGAATATGGACCTGAACGATCGTTTAGTGGCTCAGGTGGCGCTGAAAATGGACAAATGAATCCACACGTAATGCACTTATATGCATACTGGTCTGTAAACTGGTGGAATTTTGATATTAAGAAAGGAAATAACTCAATTTATGATGTTTGGTTTGATCCAAATAGTCATTCAAGATATGAAGAAACTAATGATGTATGGCATAGAAGAAAAGTAAATGTAAATGTTAAAATTTGGGCTTCAATACAAAATAATGAAAATTATTGGCATTACAATGGAGGATGTAGATATAAAGTTCATTATTGGTTCTCTCATTGGGAAGGATACTATCCAGATGGAGGATCTCCATATTTATATAGTAATTCAATGCCAACAACAAGTAGAAGAGAATTTGTATCTGAATTTCCTATGTATAATCATAATACATACTATCAGGCAATAGGAATAAATTGGAATTTCAACGTACAATATTATGTAACAATTACAACTAATGAAGGAATTAATAGTGTATACATTACAGTATCACCTAATTCAAACCCTGACATTAAAACAATAGACTATATGGATGGAACTTCCGGATTTGAGCATTCACCACCTACAGCAGATGGATTCTACATGGGTAAGAATGGAAGCAAAAGTTACTGGGTTGACTTAGGAGGAAGCACATCACACAATAATGCATCGCTTGTAGACTATAAATGGTTTAATGGACCATACTATTCTAACTTTGGTACAATAACAAGTTCAAGGACTTGTGCAGTATATACAACTAGACATTATTGGTGGGATCAGTACAATGCCCATGAATATAACACATATGTTGTACTCCATACATTCAACTATTATTACCAATACAAAGACAGAAGAGGAAATTGGACAGGACATTACTCAACTGCAAGTGAAGCAGAAAATGCTGCGAGAAGTATAGGAATTGTTGCACCACAAACTAACAGAGATAGAACAGAAAATACAAATACATATTATTGGGCTAAATATGAAAATAATGTGGATTATTATGGGCCCAATAGTGCTGGATCATATATATATAGAGGGCAATATGATGGTAATGAAGCAAATGGAACGGCATATACAGTATTTAGTGATTCAACAAGTTGGTGCAAAGTTGGGTCCAAAATAGGTGAAGCAAATTCTACAAATCCAGGTGCATATCCAGGTAATGGAGCACAAAATGGCTATTGGTACATAAAACAATCCAATAATTTCTATAGTTGGTAATAAACAAAAAAAGTGATATTTTGATTTTTCAAAATATCGCTTTTTTTTTCGTTTCATAAAAAACTTTCATTCGCATACAATTACTAGGAGGTGTATATGTTCATTTTTCTTAATAAAGACAAAATAATTTCCTATATAATTTCACTAAGTACAGTTACCATTTTATTTGCAACAGGATTTATGATAACAGGAAACAATGATAAAATAATGAAAACCTCATCCAATGTAGTAGTAAAAAACACAGCAAACACTAACGAATTTGCAAAATAAAATGTTACTTAATTACAAGTTTTAAATATTACATAAAAATACACATTAATAAAAAATAGTAAATTAACTTAAATAGCACATATTTTCTAAGTAAAAATAAATTTTTCTAATAGAAATATAATAGTAAAAAAAAATAATGCAAAAATTAAACATTTTATGTAGACAAATCGAAAAAAAGGTGGTATAATATGGTTAGTGTACATATAAAACTAGAGAGATACATTGGATAACAAATTAGGAGGAGAAGTAAATTGGAAACAAATTTTTTAGAGAACAATGTTGTTGTTCTTATAGGAAAAGTTACAGAAGAAAAGAAATTTAGTCATGAAATTTATGGAGAAAAATTTTATACATTTAAATTAGGAGTACCACGTTTAAGTGGAAATGCAGATGTTATTCCTGTTACAATATCTGAAAGATTATTTAAAGATGATGAATTAGTAGTAGGAAAAAACGTAAAAATCAATGGTCAATTTAGATCATACAACAGCTATGAAGAAGAAAAGAACAGATTAGTTTTAACAGTATTTGCAAAAGACATTGAAATACTTGAAAATCAAGATGATGAATTAAAAGCAAGTAAAGACTTAGTATCAAACGAAATTACACTTTCTGGTTATATTTGCAAAAAGCCTATTTACAGACAAACACCATTTGGTAGAGAAATTACAGATATTTTAATTGCAGTAAATAGAGCATATAATAAATCAGATTATATTCCTTGTATTGCATGGGGAAGAACAGCTAAATATTGTGCTGATATGGAAGTTGGCACTGAAGTAAAAGCAGTAGGTAGAATTCAATCAAGAAGTTATGAGAAAAAACATGAAGATGGAACTGTTGAAGAAAGAGTTGCATTTGAGGTTTCAATTTCTAAACTTGAATTATTAGATGAAAATAAAAGCGAAGAAGAAAATAAAGAAGAAAATGTTGAAGCATAATAAAAAAAGTTCATTGCATATAGCAATGAACTTTTTTCATTTCTTTTGATTTTGAGGGATGATTACATTTTCCTTATTTTCTTCTTCTCTTTTATTTTCAAAAGATAAACTATCTTTTACTTCTGAAATTTTTAAATCTTTAGGATCTCCTTGGACTATTTCGATTTTTTTCTTTTTATTCTCATCATTTATTTCTTCCATAAAAACTAATTCCTTTCTCAAATACTATGTCTTAAACTAAATAATTTATAACATAATTTAAATAATAAATCAATAAATATGGAAAAATAAAAAAAAATATGCTATACTATAAGCCGAGGTAAAAAGAGATGAACGATGAAAAAGCAAAAGGAATAATTGAAGCAGTATTATTTTCAACTGGTAGAGTTGTTAAAATAGGTGAACTTATCAATATTTTAGAATTGAGTTCTGAAAAAATTAATGAGATAATTTCGCAAATGCAATTAGATTATTCAAAAGAAAATAGAGGAATTGAGCTTGTAAGAGTTGAGGATGGTTTTACTCTTGCTTCTAAAAAAGATTATTATGAATATTTGTATCCGGCGCTTGATAAGAGAATTAAGCCAAAACTTTCTCAAGCATCTTTGGAGGTACTTGCAATTATAGCATATAATCCTCGTGTTACTAGAGCAGATGTTGATACAATAAGAGGTGTTGATTCGAGTGCATCTATTTATAGATTGCTTGAATATGATTTGATTGAACCATCTGGCAAGGCAGATTTACCTGGTAAGCCGATGACATATAAAACTACAAAAGAGTTTTTGAAAATGTTTGGATTACAGAGTTTGAAAGATTTACCTGAACTTCCAAAATATAAACTTGATAGCAATAGACAAATCGTAATTGATGATATGGAGTCAAATGAAGAAGGTTCAGAAGAAAATTCAAACGAAGGTAATTTTGAAATAGGTTCAAATGAAATTGAAGAAAATGATAGTGAGCTTTCTAAAATAAAAAATGATTCTACTGAAAGTGATATAAATGAAAACAATGAATAAAAGGAGTGTACAATGAGTGATAATAATAATTATGTAAAAGATATTACAAATTTTGAAGATGATTTTGCCAAATGGTATACTGATATTGTAATAAAGGCTGAACTTTGCGATTATTCCCCAGTAAAAGGATTTTTAGCAATTAGACCTTATGGATATGCTATTTGGGAAAACATACAAAAATACATAGATAAACAATTTAAAGAAAATGGTGTTGAGAATTGTGCTATGCCATTATTGATTTCAAAAAGTTTGCTAGAAAAAGAAAAGGACCACATTGAAGGTTTTGCACCTGAAGTAGCATGGGTTACAAAAGGTGGAGGAGAAGATTTGGAAGAACCTTTATGTGTTCGCCCAACATCTGAAACAATTTTTGATGCAATGTATTCAAAATGGTTAAGCTCATGGAGAGATTTGCCTTTCAAATATAATCAATGGTGCAGTGTAGTTAGATGGGAAAAAGAAACAAGACCATTCTTACGTACAAGAGAATTTTTCTGGCAAGAGGGTCATTCTATACATGAAACAGAAAAAGAAGCAAGAGAATTTACAATGAAAATGCTTGATGTTTATTATGATACACTTACTAATTTACTTGCAATTCCTACAATAAAAGGAAGAAAAACAGAAACAGAAAAATTTGCAGGAGCTGAAGAAACATACACTGTAGAAACATTAATGCATGATG
>CAYWAH010000002.1:0-64107 GCA_964456505.1 uncultured Clostridium sp.
CCAGGACCTTGATTGTATCCTGTAGCTCCTGTTAAATATAATGGTGTTGCAGTTGCACTTACTATATCTATAGTATTATTTGTTTTATCTACATTCCACACTTTCCATTCTATTACACTACTATTACTTGATGTTAATTTTTGATCTGAACCTGTTCCAGAATATGTTTCACTTACTATATATGTTCTTCCTGTTGGTGGTGTGTAAGATACTGTATCTCCAACTTTTATTGCACCATTTGTAATTGCTGTAGATACACTAATTCCGGCTTCTTTTGTTTCTATTGTAGTGCTTAATTCTGCAGTATTTCCAACATTATCTGCTACTACAACTTTTATTGTATAGCTTGTGCCGGCAGTTAAGTTAGTTGCATCAAACTCTTCTTTTACGCAGAATATTAAAAATTAACATTAATAAAATTGATAAATTAAAGAATAAATTGAAACCTTTCATTTTATTTTTTTATATTTGCACTTTAAAATAATAATTTTTTGCTTCTAATTACTTAATACATTATCAATTTAAATTTATATAATTTATTACTTTACATAATTATTGATAATTACCAAATTTTGTGTTATAATAATAGCATATTCTAAATAACAAGCATATGCTTGATTTTATATATTACTTTTTATCTCATATTTATGAGAACTTTATTACTAAAACTTTATAGGGGTGAAAAAATTGGTACAACAAACATTCTAAGGAGGCAAATATGAAAAAATTTTTTAGATTCATAGGAGTACTAATTGTTTTCTGCTTTTTGTTTGTGATTTTTGGGGCACGGTGGCAAGACCAAAAAGAAGAAACAAGAAGAGAATTAGTAAGTGCAAAGAACATTGAAAATCAAAGTGAAGCGAGTACAATTGAAAAAAAGAAGCCAGAAGATAGATATGCAACTATTCTTTCTTTTGGTGATACACTAGTTCACACGCAAGTTTATAAGCAAGCTTATGATTCAGCAACAGACACGTATGATTTTTCTCCAATTTTTACTGAAATATCGAAATACTTTCAGGATGCTGACATTACAATTGGAAATGCTGAATCACCAATGGCTGGAAAGGACAGAGGTTATAGTGGTTACCCGACATTTAATGCGCCTGAGCATTTGGCTGTTGATTTAAAAGAACTTGGAGTTGACATTCTTACAACAGCCAACAATCACTGCTTGGATAAAGGTTATAGCGGACTTGAAAACACCTTAAATAATCTTGACTCTGCTGGAATTGCACACACTGGTACTTCACGGAGCGTAGAAGAGCAAAATACGATTTTGCATAGAGAAGTTAATGGAATCGATATTGCTTTTTTGAGCTTTACATATGGTACTAATGGAATTTCGATTCCATCTGACAAGAGTTATTGTGTGAACATTATTGACAAACAAGAAATTCAAAAAAGAATTTTGCAAGCTAAAAGTGAATATCCAAATTCAGCTATTGTTGTTTCAATGCATTGGGGAATTGAGTATCAAACAACTCCAAATGAGCAACAAGAGGAACTTGCTAATTTTTTAATTGCTAATGGTGTTGATGTTGTTCTTGGTTGCCATCCTCATGTACTTCAACCTATGCAGATGGTTACTGCGGTAGATGAAAATGGTACAGAAAGACAAGGTCTTGTAATTTATTCGCAAGGCAATTTCTTTTCGAGTCAAACTAAACCTAATACTCGAAACACAGCACTTTTCCAAATTACCTTGAAGAGTGATGGCTCAACTGGGAAGATTTCAGTCGAAAGCGCTAAATATGTTCCATTGTACCTTTATGACAAGAGAACTACTCAAAATAGATATGAACTTCTGGATTTAAATCAGATTATTCAAGATTATGAGAGCGGTTCTTGCAACTGGACAAAGGATATGTATGATTTGGCTGTGACCGAAAGAGACAGATGTGTAAACATCATAGGCCCTGAAATAGACAACCACACTACTAATTAATAAAATCTTACTAAAATTAAACCAGAGTGAGACTAGCGCAACCATACTTAAAAGCGAAAAAGCAAAATCAAAATGTAGATGAAAAAGTAAGGATTAAAAAGTAAAAAGTCTAGGAAAATTTTCCTAGACTTTTTTTTTTATAAAAAATGTGGAAAACTTTTTGAAAATGTATTGACAAATAAATCAAAATTCTATCTAAATTTCTGTAATATGAATGTAACAATATAAAAAGTAAACCAAATTTCAAAAACGCGAAAACCATTAAAAAATAAAGTAAAAACGCAAATAGTAGAAATATTACAATTAGTTTACAATTGCCAAAAATGAACATAAAATTTTCACAAAAGCGACAAAGTTCGACAGAAAATAAAAAAAGTGGAATATGTGGAAAACTCTGTGGATAACTTATTTTTAGGTAAAAACGAGATTGCAAAATTGGGGATAAAAAATAATAAAAAGTTATTATGAAAACCAATTATCTTCAAATAGTTCTTATGTATACCAATTATTTTCGTAATGCCATTAAGAGTATAAAATTGCAAATAAAAAATAGTGAGATGAGATATTCGATAATAAAAAATACAATAATGAATTGAAATTTATTATATACAATAAAAATTTCCACATTAATAAAAATTAATATAAAGATGCAAGTAATAATTATAATATAGGTATTTTTATTTTTACTTTGGCAATAATGTTATTAGGAGATATAGGTATGTTAATAAATTATGCTAGAGCAATTTTGCTTTATATGGTTGTACTGGCTGTTACTAGGCTAATGGGAAAGAGAGAAATTTCAGAGTTACAGCCTTTTGAATTTGTTATTTCTCTTATGATTGCAAACCTTGCGACAATTCCAATGAGTGATGCAAATGTACCGATAGTTAGTGGTATAGTGCCAATTATGGGTTTACTTACTATGCACATTTTAATTACGATTTTTAATTTGAAGTCAACAAAATTTAGGGATTTCTTTTGTGGCAAGCCAAAGGTTTTGATACACCATGGAATTATTGATGAAAAGGCTTTGGAGAAGGAACGTTTCACTATTAGCGAACTCGAGGAGAAAATGAGAGAAAAGGATATTTTTGATCTTAGTCAAATTGAGTATGCGGTACTTGAAACAAATGGAGACGTGTCAATTTTGTTGAAGACTGGAGACCAAACTGTTTCTAAAGATGATATGCAAATTCAGTCGGAAGACAAGGGTATGTGTTACAATTTAATTCTTGATGGCAAAGTTATAGAAGAAAATATGAAGCTTTTGAATAAAACTGATAAGTGGCTAAAAAATAAATTGAAAATGGATTTTGACAAAATACTTGTAGCTACAATAAACGAGCAGGGAGATTTATTCTATCAAATCAAGGAAAAATATCAATAATGCAAAAGGAGGAGCGGTTGAAAAAAGAAGAAGTAATAACCTTTACAATTATTTTCTTAATAATATTTATGGAAATCGTTTTTCAAAAGTTTACGAAGAAAGCGATACAAGATTCAACTGGAGATTTAGAAAGTTTGAAAAGCGAGATAATTCGAGTGTGCAGTGAAAACGAAGATTTTGAAATAGCCGATGAAAATGAAAAAGAGAATATAATTAATTCAATGCAAAATGCAAGAGATAAATGGGAAAATAGTGTTAGACAACTTGAGTATTTTATCAGCTATGATGAACTGGACAATGTGAAATCTAAAATGGATTTGACAATGACTGAACTTGAAATTGATTCTTATGATGACTCTGTGAAAGATTTGGAGGAGAGCATTCATTCACTCGAAGAAATTCAGGAAAAATATAAATTTAAAATTAAAACTATTCTATAATTATAAATTTATTTGTAATGAGCAAAGATTAAAAATTTGCATTATGATTTAGGTTTTATTGTGGCTTTAAAAAGTTTTTTACTAATAATTTGAAACAGATGGCAATAATATATTTCAAAATAAAAATAGAGAGTTCTAATAAACCTCTACTGAGAATATTATTTAACAACGATAGTATTTGAAGTGGAGGTCTTTTAAATGAAGAACGATTCGATTAAAGAAAGAACATTAATTTTGGCAAACTATATAATTGAATCAAAAGATACTGTGAGAGGTGCTGCAAAAAAATATGGAATAAGTAAGTCAACAGTACATAAAGATGTAACAGATAGATTGCAAAAGATAAATCCATCATTATATAGAGAAGTGAGAAAAGTGCTTGATGAAAACAAGCTTGAAAGACACATTAGAGGTGGAATGGCAACCAAAATAAAGTACGAAGAAATCCGAAAAAGTAAGGAAGAAAAGAATCAAGCAAATTAGTTTAATAAAAAAATACTGAAGATAAATTTAATAATAAAGAGTATGAAATAAGGGACGGGAACTAGAGTATAAAAAGGAGAAAACTAAAACAAATAATAAAAATCTCAATCAAAATTCAAAATTAAAATTGCAAATACTTGACACATAGTGTATAATTAGGGCATAGAAAATTGGACATCAATTAGATGAATTAAGAAGCGGAGAATATATCGGTAGAACTAATAAGTGTCCAAATAAATTTATTTAATAAATGAAAGCAAAAAGTATTAAAAAATATAATAAGTGAGGAACTAATTATGAAGAAAAAATGGGTGATTGCTCTTATTGTAGTGCTAGTAATTGTATGGCTACTTTCAATAGGAAACGAAGTAACGCAAAATGATAACGGAAAAACCAAAATCTTAACATCATTTTATCCAATATATGTTATGACACTTAATGTAACCAAAAATACGCCAAATGTTGAAGTAACCAACATGGCTGAAAATTTGCGTGGTTGCATTCATGATTATTCGTTAACCACAGCAGACTTAAAGAAATTTGAAAAATGTAATGTGTTCATTCAAAATGGAAATGGTTTGGAAAACTTTACGGACAAAATTGTGGAGTCATATCCAGATGTAAAAGTAATTTCTGCTTCTGCAAATTTGAAAGATGAAGACTATATAAAAGATGGAGATGAAACAAATTCTCATATTTGGCTTGACCTAAATAATTACATAAGTGAAGTTAACACTATCAAGGATGAACTCACAAAAATAAATCCTGAAAATGCTGAAATATATGAGAAAAATGCAAGTTCATATATTGAGAGTCTTGATACTTTAAAGAGCAAGTATGATACTTTGTTTTTTGAAAATCAAAAATGTGTATTGTTAAATGAGTCACTATCATACTTACTTAATGAGATAAATTTCAAAAATATTTTAATTGAATCAGACCATGAGCAATCATCAGTTTCTGCGGAAACAATAAAAAATACAATAGATCAAATGAAAAATGAAGATATTAAAATTATTATAATTGATGAAAATGATAGCAAAAAAGTTGCAGAAACTTTGGCTAGTGAAACAGGTGCGCAAATAATAACTTTGAATTCTGGAATGAATGGACAAGCATCTCTTGACGCATATCTTGAAATAATGGAAAGCAATTACAAAACATTAGAGGGAATTCAAACAGCGCAAAGATCAGAGAGCCAAGACAATGTAAATACAATAGTTACAAACGAAGTGCTTGAAAATTAAAAAGGAGAGGCAAAATATAATGAAGAATAATACTGAAAGTTGCGATTTACATTTGACAAAGGTCGACAATATATCAGTTAAAATAAATAAGCAATACATAATTCACAATGTTTCTTTTGATATTCATTGCAAAGAACTAACAATGATAATTGGTAGAAATGGTGCGGGAAAATCGACATTACTAAAAGCAATGCTTGATGAAATACCACACACAGGAAAAATTGAATTCTTTGATGTAAAGAAAAATAAACAGCAGAAAATAAAAATTGGTTATGTTCCACAAAGTCTAAATGTTGAAAGAGATATGCCGACAAGCGTGTATGATATGTTTGCTTCATATATTTCAGACAACCCTGTATGGCTACATAAAGACAAAGAACTTTATGAAGAAATAAAAAACAGACTAAAGGGATTTGGAGCAGAAAAATTAATTGACAAAAAAGTTGGAAATTTATCAGGTGGAGAATTGCAAAGAGTGCTTTTGTCGATTGCAACATATCCATTACCAAATATGTTAATTTTAGATGAACCAGTATCAGGAATAGATGTGAATGGTACAAAAGAATTCTACCAAATTCTAACAGAGATGAAAATCAAAAATGATATGTCAATTGTGCTAGTTTCACACGATTTAGGATTAGTAAAAAAATTCGCTGACAAAGTAATTTTACTTGATAAAAAAGTTCTAAAGGATGGTACTCCAGAAGAAGTATTTTCAAGCGAAGAATTTCAGAAAGTATTTGGAGAAGTTTAGATATTAATTGAACTATAAAAATAAAAGGAAAGGATAAAAATGCAAATCGTATATAATGTAATGGAAACAATACTTCCATTTGAATTCATACACTATACCTTTATGAAAAATGCCTTAATTGCAATAATACTTGCATCACCTGTATTTTCAATGATTGGCACAATGGTAGTAAATAAAAAAATGGCATTCTTTTCAGATGCACTAGGACACTCTGCATTAGCAGGAATTGCAATAGGAATGTTATTTGGTATATCAAATATAAATATTTCAATGATAATTTTCGCCATAATTTTTGCGTTATTGCTAAATTTAGTTAGAAGAAAAACAACGTACGGATCAGATACAATTATCAGTGTATTTTCATCAATAGCAATTGCAATAGGCTTGGCAATTCTAGCAAGTTCGGGTGACTTCAACAAATATTCAAGTTATTTAGTTGGAGACATTTTGAGCATTACAAAGCAAGAGATTTTATACTTATTTATTGCATGTGTGTTGATAATAATATTCTGGAATTTTTGCTTTAACAAATTAAATGCAGTGAGCATTAATTCATCACTTGCAAAAAGCAAGGGAATAAATGTGAATTTGATTGAAAACGCTTTTGCAATTACTATAGCAATAATGGTAATGATTTCCATAAGATGGATTGGAATTTTGCTAATAAATTCAATGATAATTTTGCCAGCAGCATCGAGCAGAAATATTTCAAACAACATGAGAGATTATCATTTGTATTCAATTTTAATTGCACTTTTTTCAGGAATTCTTGGATTGATTTTGTCATACTACATAAACATTCCAACAGCACCATTGATTGTAATTATTTCAGGAATAATTTATTTTATAACATTCGCTTTGAAAAAGTATACAATTAGATAATGAAAGGTAAAGTATATGAAGGACAGCAAAAAGTATAAAAAGGCAAAAACAAAAAATGAAAAATCAAAAGTATGGGGCCTATTATTGATTTTAATAATAGGTTTTTTAGTAGGTGTTTTTGCATATACAAATTTTACAGAACCTGCAGTAGTTGTTCGCAAATACTTTAAATATTTGAATGAAAAAAATTACGATGCGATGTACGATTTAGTTGATACAAAATTGTCAAAAGAAGAATTTGTTAACAGAGTAAAAAATATTTATGATGGAATTGAAGCCAAAAATATTTCTGCGATTATTACAACAAATTCTTATAACAAAAATGAGAACAACGAAACCACAATTAGTTTCACAAATAAAATGGACACCATTGCTGGAACATTAAGTTTTAATAGTAGTGCAAAGGTAATAAGTGATGGAGAAAAATATAAAATTTCTTGGTCATCAAAAATGATTTATCCAGATCTTGATGATGATGAAAAAGTGAGAGTGAACACCTTATATGCTAAGAGAGGTGTGATATATGATAGAAATAAAAAAGCAATTGCCAAAAATGGGGAAGTGTATTCAATTGGAATAATTCCTGGAAAGATGGATTCAACTACAGATTTGAATAAGGTTGCAACTCTTGTTGAATCAGATTTAAATACTGTTGAGAAAAAATTGAAAGCTGACGGAGTTACCCAAAATACCTTTGTTGAAGTCGGAAAAATAACAAAGGACAAGCAGGACGAAAAACTTGAACTTTTGAAAATCAAAGGTGTGATGATAAATGAAATTTCTGCAAGAGTGTATCCATTTAATGAAGCCACTTCAATAATGACAGGATATGTGCAAGACGGAGAAGGAAAAACAGGAATAGAGCAAGAGTACAATGAAAAATTAAAAGGGCAAAATGGCTTTGAAATTTACATCGAGAAAAACGATGTTAAGCAAAAATCAATTTTGAAAAAAGAGCAAAAAGATGGACAAGATTTATATTTGACAATTGACACTGATTTGCAACAGAAAATTTATGATGAGTTTAAAGATAATAAAAGTGCAGTAGTTTCAATGAATTATAATACTGGCGAAATTCTCGCATTAGTAAGCACACCATCTTATAATGCAAATGATTTTAGTATGGGAATAAGCGAAGAAAAATGGAATCAAATTCAGAGTAATGAAAAAAATCCTTTGTACAATAGGTATCTTTCTGGAACGTATGCACCAGGATCAACCTTAAAACCTATAATTGGTGCGATTGGCTTAATGACAAATAGTTTTACAGCGAGTGATGATTTTGGAAAGAGTGAAAAGAAATGGCAGAAAGATGAAAAATGGGGAGACTTTTATGTGTCAACATTGGAGCAATACAACGAGACAGCTAACTTGGAAAATGCTTTAGTATATTCAGACAATATCTATTTTGCAAAAGCATCATTGAAAATTGGAAAGCAGAATTTACAAAACTATTTGGAAAAATTTGGATTTAATAAAGACTTGAATTTCATTGGAAATATGTCAAAATCTACGTATGGAAATTTGGCAAGTGAAAAGGAAATTGCTCAGGCTGGATTTGGACAAGGAGAGGTGCTTGTAAATCCATTGCATATGGCAAGTTTATATTCAATGTTTGCCAACAATGGAAATATGATAAAACCACATATTGAGTTAAATGAAAAAGAAACTGAATTTTATTTACAAAATGCTATTACAACTCAAATTGCAAATGAAATAAAAAAAGATTTGATTCAAGTAGTTGAAAGAGGAACCGGAAAAAATGCAAAAATTGAGGGCAAAACAATTGCAGGAAAAACCGGAACTGCTGAGATAAAAAATTCGCAAGATGATGAGAATGGAACTGAAAATGGTTGGTTTGATGTATTTGATGATAGCGAAAAATTGTATGTGGCAATGGTGGAAGATGTAAAGGACGCAAACGGAAGCCACTATGTTGTAAATAAAATGAAAAATATTCTTGAGAGTGAGTAGGATATTGGAATTAATAAATTCAAATTGAAATATTTAAATTTATTATTAAAATGAAAATAAAATATAATAAATTAAAACAAGAATACTAAAGCATAAGAATGTTGTAAGAGATTAATTAAAAACGGATGACTTGATATTCATCAAATCATCCGTTTTTTTGGGAAAAAATATGGTTTAAAATAACATGGAATAATTACTTAAAAAAGTTACTTTTTTGGTGTAATATTATCCACGAAATTTTTAAAAGAGTAACTAGGCCTTACTGTGCCAGTCTTTTCACGATGCTTTCTTTTCCTAGCAAATTCCTCTTTTTGCGCCTTAATCTCATCAAATGTTTTAGTTACCGAAACTAACTTCGACAAAGGGGTTGCCTTTAATTCATTTTCTTGATACTTGAAATAATGTGTCTTTTCGAAGTTCATAACCTTAAGATCAGGATATTTTTCTTCGATTGCACGTTCAAGACCAATCCTGTTTTCTTCATCACCATGTGTGATGGCAACGCTTTGAAGATGCTTGAATTTCTCTAAGAATCTAAGTAATCCTTCCTGATGAGAATGTCCAGAAAATTCACCAGTCCAGCAAACTTCTGCTTTTTTTATGCAAGGAGTTCCCTGAATAATAATTTCTTCTCCATATTCTGCATCAATTACTTTCCTACCGATACTATTTTCTGCTTGATAGCATGTAAATAAGATCACGAAAGTAGGATCATTTAGAACTCTTGATATGTAACTTTGTGAAGGACCATGGCCCATTCCTCCTCCAGTAACAAATATTGCTGGTCCGTCAATACTAGTGGAAAGTCTTGAGCCAATAGTTAAATTTTCAGGCTCAAAGTTTTTGCATTCTGGACGCAACTCAATTCGATCATCATGTTGCATGATTTTCGAATAGTTAACACCCAAAGGAGCATCGGCAAAGATTGGTATTTTGGTTGAAAGAGCACCAGAAAGCTGAGTATTTCGTAACATTAGCAATATCAGCTGAAATCTTTCAAGAGATATTGATGGAATAAGTACTTTTTTTCCTTGATAAACTGATTGAAGTACTTTTTCCATAAAACTCATTGTGACATCGTTTTCTGAACGAGCACCATATGTGCTTTCGATGAATACATTCACAGGCAATTTAAATATTTCCTTGGGAATTTTCTTCTCAACACATAAAGCGGAGTGCTCTTTGTAGTCTCCAGAAAATATAAAAATATTGTCTGTTGAATCATTTTTGTCACTTACTTTTACCAAATAACTACATGCACCAGGTAAATGTGCGTTGTAAAGAGGCGTTACGATTACTTTGAAACCAGTTGTCTTTTCAATCACGATATTGGTATTGTAATCTTCTCCACATAAAATAGAGATAACCTCATCTACATCATTTCTGTCATATGGCATTTCCTTTTTTTTATATTTTGATAAATCAACAGTATAAGAATTAGTCAATGCAAGAGGTAAAATTGCTTCTGCTCCTTTTGTGCAATAGATTTTGCACAATGGATTTAATCCTTCATGTACAAGTTCACCGAGCCGACCATAATGATCAAGATGGGGATGTGTTATAAACACAGCATCAAGATTTGAAGGATTGAAGAAAAATCCTGGAAAAGGCTCTACTTCATCACTATAACTTTCCTTCCCACAGTCAATGAGAATATTAATTTTTGTCCCATTTGTAAACTGAATATTTACGAGATAAATACTTCCCGTAACTTCAGTCATTGATGTAGAAACATCAACTGTAACCTTTCTATTTTTACTTTTTTCCATAGGATATTCTCCTTTCTTTGTATACTCTGAGTTGTTAAAAGTTATAAAAAGGTTTCAAAATGTGTTACACCTATATAATACCACGTTTTTTAAAATAAATCAATAATATGCAAACAAATTATGTAAATTTAATTACATATTTTCTATTGCTTTTTGATTTTGGGCTTAGAGAAAACTGATGCAAGATAACCGAAGAAGATTGCTGCAGCAATTCCGCCGGCGGAAGCTTTGAGACCACCGGTAAAAGCACCTAAAAGACCTTGAGTTTGAATTTCTTGCTTTACACCTTTTGCAAGAGCGGCACCAAATCCAACAATAGGCACAGTTGCACCACAACCAGCAAAGTCAATCAAATGCTGATAAATTCCTAAAAATCCAAGAATAACTCCGGCAGTTAAAAATGTGACTAAAATACGTGCAGATGTCATCTTTGTTTTATCAAGAAGGACTTGACCAACTACGCAAATTAGTCCTCCAACAACAAAACATTTTAGCATCATTATCCAATTTATATATCTAAAAAAATCTATCATTGTTCCTCCCAAACATCTACTTTCTAATATAATTTAATTTTTCAATTATTAAAAAACTACATATTATTAGAATTCATTCACATATTTAAAAAGCAAGATTTTTAAATGACAAATTCATATTCTAATTTTATCTAATAGCAAATTTAAATTTCGATTTGAACTGCGTGGCAAATTCCTGGAATTGATTCGCCTTGTTGAGAAGTGGTGGCATTCATCAAAGCACCAGTTGCCATTAGCAACAATTTTCTAATTTGTTTTTCCTTTAACATTTTATAAAGATAACCACTAAAAACAGTTGCAACACACGCACATCCACTTCCGCCAGCATGAGTATCTTGCTTGTTTTTATCAAACATCAATACACCGGTGTCATTATAGTTATGAGTTAAATCAAATCCATAATTTCCTGCTTGCTCTATTAACATATCTTTTCCAACATATCCCAAATCTCCGGTAATAATCAGATCATAGTAATCAGGCGAAATTTCTAAATCCTCAAAATGTGCTTTCAATGTAGAGAGGGCAGAGGGCATCATTGCTGCACCCATGTTTGATGCATCTTTTACGCCTAAATCTGTAATAATTCCAGGAGTAACAGCTGTAATTCTTGGTACATCTTGATGAGAAGAATTTCCTAACACACACGCGCCAGAACCTGTAACAGTCCATTGAGAACTTTGAGGTCGTTGATTTCCAAGTTCTAACGGAAAACGAAATTGTTTTTCAGCACCACAAAAGTGGCTAGATGTTGCACACAAAATATTTTTAGTAGCGTTACTATCAATAAAAACAGAGCCAAGAATCAAAGATTCCACAAAAGTTGAACAAGCACCAAATATTCCAAAGAATGGCACACCAAAATCTCTCAAACCAAAAGTAGAAGCAATACATTGATTAAGTAAATCGCCAGCAAATATGCAATCAACATCGCTTTCTGACACGTCAGCATTTGAAAGAGCAAGAGAAGAGGCTTCTCTAATGAATTTGCTTTCTGCTTTTTCCCAAGTTTTTTCTCCCCAAAATTCATCCTCTATACATTTATCAAAATATTGTTGCAATGGACCATTAGATTCTTTAGGACCTACAATTGATGCAGTTCCTAAAATATATGCAGGGTTGTCCATAACAAAAGTTTGCTTTCCAATTTTTTTCATACTTATTCCTTTCTAAAATTCATTATATATTTATCGCCAAATACAATTTAAATAAACAGCAAATATATTAGCCCTAAAATAATGGAAGAAGAAATGCCATATACAAGAACAGGTCCAGCAACAGTAAACATCTTTGAACCAACGCCCATTACATAGCCCTCGGTTTTATACTCCATAGCAGGAGCAACAATTGAATTTGCGAAACCTGTAATAGGAACGATAGTACCAGCACCTGCAAATTTTCCAATACGATTAAAAATATTTAAACCAGTAAGAAAAGCAGCAATTCCAATTAACGAAATTGAAACCACAGTATTTGCAGAAACTTCATCAAGCCCTTTATATGTGCACAAAAAGAAAATAATTTGACCGATTGAGCAAATCAAACCACCGACCCAAAATGCTCTAATGCAATTTTTAAGTATTGGAGAGTTTGGGGATTTTTCATTTACATATTTTTGATATTCTTTTACAGATTCTACTGGATTCATTTTTCCTCCTAAAATAATAATACAATATTAAATAATAAAAGAAACTTTAAGTGACAAATGAAGTTTTAAATAATTGCAAAAAATTTAAGAAATATCATTTAAAGCAATAAAATTTTAAGTATTAATAAATGAATCGTTAAATAAAATTTATTTACTAAAAAATTAATATTGTATGTTGAAGATTTATGTATTTGCTAAAACATAGTATGTACACATTTTTCTAAAAAATACATAATTTAATGTCAAAATAGAAAATAAACCCAAAATAGTCATAATGAATATTCGTTGTTGTTTTTTATAATATTTTTTAAAATAAATACGATTTTTGTAAAATTTGTTGGAAAACTGTAGAAAATTGTCAAAATATTCTTTTAAAATTTAGCATAATTTGGTTGATTTTTTATAAAAAATGTAATACTATATTTATTGTAAAAAGTAACTAACATCGTTACACTCTATATTCATTTTTTCAAAAATTTTTAAAATCTTAAAAAAAATTTCCATATTAATTTTTTATAAAATTTAATTCATTTAGAATTTAAAATTTTCATCTTAATACTATCAAAAAAACAGAATAAAATACTATTTAAATAAGGAGATATTCAATTATGAAAAAAAATATTAGCACTAGCACCGAAGAAGAAAAGAAAAATGAAAAACTAAAGAATGAAAAAATTTTAGAGAACAGAAGAAAATTCAAACCAAAGAATGATGTTATATTTCAAGAGTTGTTTAAGCCAGGAAACGAGGACATTACAAAGGCCTTTCTTTCTAGCATAATCAAAGAAAATATTACGGAAATAAATATGGATGTATCCACACACACCAACAGAGATTATTTGAAAAGCAAACTTGGAATATTGGATTTAAGGGTAAAACTTGAAAATAATATTCAATGTAATGTTGAGGTGCAATTGATCGATTATGGAAATATGATAGATAGAATGCTATTCTATTGGTCAAAACAGTTTTCAAAAAATTTGAACAAAAGTCAAGACTACAGCAAACTAGAAAGAACAATAAGCATTGCAATTCTTAATTTCAAAATTGAAGACTTAAAGGACATTGAAAATTTCTACACTAATTGGAAAATAATTGAGACGAAAGATAGAAAGAAAATATTGACAAACAAATTAGACATTTATATAATAGAAATGCCCAAGTTGCTTGAGCAAAAGCATAAGGAGCTAAATGACAATTTGACCCAATGGATGTTATTCTTAAATAATCCAGATAGTGTGGAGGTAAAAGAGATTATGGAAGAGAATGATAAAATAAAAGAAGCAGCAGAAAAATATGATGTAATACTTGGAGATGAAGAATTGATTAGACTTGCTGAATTAAAAGAAAAAGGCGAAATGGATGAAAGAAATATGAAAAGAGTCGCTAGAGAAGAAGGCATTGCAGAAGGAATGAAGCAAGGGATGGAAAAAGGCAAACAAGAAGGACACAAATCTGGATTGATAGAAGGAATACAAAAGAACAAATTAGAGGTTGCAAAAAAACTTCTCAAAATGAAATTACCAATTTATAAAATCTCTGAAGCTACTGGATTGTCAAAAGAAGAAATTGAAAAATTAAAATAAAAATTGGCATAAAAACTATACTAATGCCAATACCATTGATGTAATAAAAAATGTTGCATTTCAAAACGGTGATATGTTTTTAGCATTACATGTTAAAGAGCATGGAGGATTATGAAGAAAATTACATTTAACATATTAATTAATATTATTTTAATTTGTTTAATAACTTATACGATTGTGAGCACTATGATAAAAAATCATACGTATGATGATAAAAATGCAATAATTGTAAAAGGCTATTATCATGTGGATAAATTTGAAGATCATAATACTTCAAGGTCTCATTCTGATTTGTATAAATATTATTATACACAAGAAGATGATATTAAATTTGAAAATAACCCAAATTACAAAAGAATTGAAAAAAATGACGTTACTTATTATATCAACATAATTAATGGTTTCTTTGATAATTCACCAAGACGTGAAGCCTTTGATCTAAACAAAGATACTATCAATGAAAATGATTATTATTATATTGATGATGACGAGAAAGGAAAAGAAGAAAGATTTAAATATGAATTCTGTTTTTATTATTATAAAATATACAATCATGTTTTATATGAAGTATACTGCAATGAATAAAAAATAGAATTGTAAATTTTATGCTAAAAATTTATATTTATACTAAAAAATATTTTCAATCAAATATATTTTATTTAATTAATGTATCTAAATAATAAGAAGAAAAGGATAGAATTATGATAGCATTTTTAAAAGGAAAAGTTGATTTTAAATCAGATAGTTTTGTTATTATTGATGTTAACAATGTGGGCTATAAAGTTTTTATGCCTGAAAAAGATATTGCTGAAATTGAAGATGACAAAATTACAAAAATTTTTACATATATGAGAGTTACACAAGATGATGTAAGCTTGTATGGCTTTTTGACAAATGATGAGCTAGCTATGTTTGAACTTTTATTAACAGTTGGTGGAATTGGCGCAAAGTCTGCTATTGCAATTCTTTCAAACATTGAACCATCACAATTTGCATTAGCAATTATTACCAATGATATTTCAATGTTAAAAAAATTACCTGGAATTGGTCCAAAAACAGCGCAAAGAATTGTGCTTGAATTGCAAGATAAAATTAAATCTAATGATGCAATCAAAGCTGATAGCGAAGTTAAGAATGCAGTTAAATTCAACCAAAATGCAAAAGACGCAATTGATGCTTTGCAAGTTTTAGGATACACAAGAAGAGATGTTGAAGATGTTGTTTCTAAAATGAAAATTGACAATATGAGTGTTGAAGACATAATAAAAGAGGGATTAAAAAGACTATGACAGATTATAATGAACCTTTAGCATATCGAATGATGCCAAAAACTTTAGATGATTATGTTGGTCAAAAAGATATACTTGGAAAAGATAAAATTTTATATAGAACAATAAAAGCAGATAGACTTTCTAGCATTATTTTATGGGGACCTCCCGGCTGTGGCAAAACATCTCTTGCACGAGTTATTAGTAATACAACTCAATATAAATTCATCAAGCTGAATGCTGTAACTGCTGGTGTAACAGACATAAAAAATGCAATTACAGAAGCAGAAAATTTGCTTTTAAACCCATCAGGAAAATGCATATTGTTCATCGATGAAATTCATAGATTCAATAAATTACAACAAGATGCTTTACTTCCTTATGTTGAAAAAGGCACTGTTATTTTAATTGGCGCAACAACTGAAAATCCATATTTTGAAGTAAACAAAGCCTTAATTTCAAGAAGTATGGTTTTCATGCTTCATCAATTAACAGAAGATGAAATTTACACAATTTTGAAAAGAGCACTAAATGCTGAAGAGGGTTTAAAACAATATAACATAAAAATAGAAGATAGTACATTAAAGAAATTTGCAATTGTTGCAAATGGAGATGTAAGAACAGCTTTAAACAGTTTGGAAGTAGCAGTGTTAACAACTCCAATTTCATCTGATGGTTTTATTCATATTACAGATGAGGTTGCAAAAGAATGTGTACAAACAAGAAAAGCAGTGTTTGATAAAAACGGAGATTCTCATTATGATAACATCAGTGCTTTCATAAAATCAATGAGAGGTTCCGATCCTGATGCAACAGTATTTTATTTAGCAAGAGCATTGAATGCTGGAGAAGATCCAATGTTTATTGCAAGAAGAATTGTAATATTAGCGACTGAGGACATAGGACTTGCAAATCCTAATGCTTTAGTCGTAGCCAATTCGGCAATGCAGGCTGTGAACATGGTTGGCATGCCAGAAGCAAGAATTATTTTGGCGGAAGCGGCAGTATATAACGCACTTTCTAAAAAGAGCAATGCAAGTTATCTTGCAATTGATAAAGCATTGGACGACGTAAAAAATAAAGACACTGGAACAATTCCAATGCATATTAGAAATGCACCAGCAGAGGGAATGAAAGAACAAGGTTATCACGTAGGATACAAATATCCTCATGACTTTCCAAAGCATTGGGTTGAACAACAATATTTGCCAGACAAAATGCTTGGAACAAAATACTTTATTCCAGATGAAAACATTGATACATCAAATTATCAAGAGAAAAATTCAAAAAATGATGACAAATAGAAAAAAGACTTGCATTTGCAAGTCTTTTTTTCGCTTGGAGAGAAGCACAATCTTACTGCTGAGTAGCATAAACTTTTTCACGAAAGTACTTCTGCATGGAAGATGCATTGTTCAATAAGTTGATACGGCTTCCAGTGCTGAACTTAATGTGATTCGCATTCATTCCGTTTATAAGAGAATCATATCCTTCGCCTTTGCATACAAGAACCTTTAAAGGGTTTTGCATGGACTGCATCGCATCACAATCTCTGAACTCATCAGCATACATTTTAAGTGCTGCATTCATTTCATTGACATCAGCAAATGTAATGAATACTCCTACAAGTGTCTTATTACCCATATTGGGCCTCCAATCTATTCTACTAAGTTGAACATTACAATTCTTATTATACTACTATATCAAGAAAAATGCAACCTTTTTCTGTTAAATTTTACTAAAAAGATTTACATAAATAAGAATATAACACTTTATTCAAAATTTCTTTCACAATCTTAATGAAATTTTTTTTTGAATAAAGTATTATATTTTTTATTGGTTTGCATATTCTTGAAAAGGAGGTTCTTATGTGTGGAATTGTAGGATTTACAAACTTTAATAAAAATATGAGCGAAGAAGAATCAAGAAAAATACTAGAGAACATGAGAGAAAAACTTTATAGGAGAGGGCCGGATGAAGAAGGAGAATATTTCAACGAGCATATTTCAATAGGGCACAAACGATTAGTTGTAATAGATAAAGAAAACGGAAAGCAACCTATGATTTTTAAATACCAAGGAAACAACTATGTTATTACATACAATGGACAAATTTATAATACACGAGAATTGAAAAATGAATTGCTACGAGCAGGATTTTCTTTTTTAGGTCACTCTGATACTGAGGTTTTACTAAAGGCTTTTATTTATTATGGATATGATGTTGTAAACCATTTGAACGGAATTTTTGCTTTTGCCGTTTGGAACGAAAACAAAGAAGAATTGTTTTTGGCGAGGGATCATTTTGGAGTAAAGCCGTTGTATTATTGTGTAAACAACAATGAAATAATTTTTGCTTCTGAAATTAAATCCCTTTTCGAATTTCCAAGCATATATCCGAAAGTTGATTTAAACGGAATATCTGAACTTATTGGAATTGGTCCGGCACATACGCAAGGTGAAACTATTTTTAAAGATATAAAGGAACTTGAAACAGCAAGTTTTATAATTTTTGGAAGAAACAAATTTATTAAGGAAAAATATTGGAAATTAAAAAGTAAAAAGCATGAAGATGATTTTGAAACAACATGCAAAAAAACGTCAGATTTATTAGATGATGCAATTTCAAGGCAACTTACATCAGATGTTCCATTGTGTACATTTTTATCAGGTGGATTGGATTCAAGCATAATTACAATGTATGTTTCAAAATATTATCAAGAACACAACCTTGGAACATTAAATTCGTTTTCAATAGACTATATTGACAATGACAAAAATTTTCATAAAACAGATTTTCAACCAAATCAAGATTCAGACTATGTTGATTTTATTAGTGAGAGGTTACACACAAATCATCATAAAATTTATTTAGATACACCTGAGCTAATAGATGCTTTAAAAGATGCTGTAATAGCAAGAGATGCACCAGGCATGTGCGATATAGATTCGTCACTTTTATTATTCTGCAAAAAGGTAAAAAAAGATGCAACTGTCGCATTAACAGGCGAATGTGCAGATGAAATTTTTGGAGGATATCCATGGTTCTTTAGAGAAGATGCTTTAAATAGTAACACATTTCCATGGTCAATAAATATTGAAGAAAGAAGCCATATTTTAAATAAAGATATCTCAGAAAAAATCGATTTGAAATCATATATTGATTTTAGATATAACGAAAGCTTAAAAGAAGTTGAAATACTTGAAAGTGATGATGAAGAAACAAAACAAAAACGTTACATTTCATATTTAACAACAAACTGGTTTATGAATACTTTATTAGACAGGGCAGACAGAATGGGAATGTATAGCGAGATGGAATTGAGAGTTCCATTTTGTGACTATAGATTAGCAGAATACGTGTACAACATTCCGTGGAAAATCAAGGCATACAATGGTCGAGAGAAAGGACTATTAAGACACATTATGAAAGACAAACTTCCAATAGAAATAGTTGAAAGAAAAAAGAGCCCATATCCAAAAACATGGAATCCAAACTATCTAACAGGTGTAAAAAATATTTTATCGAAAATTGTAGAAGACGAGAACTCTCCAATTTTCAGCATTTTAAACAAGGAGGATATAGAGAGCATACTCAACACGAATGGTTCAAATTTTGTAAATCCATGGTTTGGGCAACTAATGACAGGTCCAAGTTTCATGGCATACCTTATCCAAATCAATTATTGGTTAGAAATTTACAAGCCAGTATTAGAATTATAAAAAATAAAAATCATTATATTTTAAAATATAATGGTTTTTTATTTTTTACAAAAATATTACAAAATTTTAACAATAAATTTACTCAATTTTACTTGAAAACGTGGGCTCATATTGATATGATATAAAATGTCTAAATAAGAGAATATTTGGCAAATAGTTAACATAAAAAATAACAGACTAGGAAGGTTAAAATGATAGAATTTAAGAATGTCACAAAAAGATACCCAACAGGAAATAGAGATGCAATTCATGATGCAAGCTTTGTTATCAACAAAGGAGAATTTGCATTTTTAATTGGAGAGTCAGGTTCAGGAAAATCAACAATGATAAAAATGCTTTTAAAAGAGGAAGAGCCTACATCTGGAAAAATAATTATAAATGGACAAGACATTACTTTTTTAAAGCAAAGTAGAGTTCCATATTTAAGAAGAAGTATGGGAGTTGTATTCCAAGACTTTAGATTACTTCCAGATAAAACAGTTTACGAGAATGTTGCATTTGCAATGCATGTTGTAAGAGCAACACCAAAGCATATTAGAAGACAAGTCCCAATGGTTCTTTCATTAGTTGGATTAGCTGATAAAGCAAAAATGCACCCAGATGAACTTTCTGGTGGCGAGCAACAAAGAGTTGCATTGGCAAGAGCAATTGTAAATAACCCTTCAATGCTTATTGCGGACGAGCCTACAGGAAACTTGGACCCAAATACTGCATGGGACATTATGGGTTTAATAAATGATATTAATTTACGTGGAACAACAGTTGTTGTTGCAACACACGCAAAAGATATAGTTGATAGAATGAACAAAAGAGTTATCAAACTTGATAAAGGAATAATAATTAGCGATAAAAAAGGTGGTTATGACGGTGAATAGTAGTTTAGGATATTTAATTTCAGAGGGATTCAAGAGTGTATTCAAACAGAAGAAAATGAGTAGTGCTTCAATTGTGGTTATGTGTGCTACAATGTTTATTTTTGGTATATTCTTTTTAATCGGCGAAAACGTAAACTATGCAATGAAGCAAGTTGAAAGTAAGCAAGGAATGAGAGTAATAATTAAGGAAGATGCTACTGATAACGACATTGCAAATCTAAGAACTGAAATTCAGAAAATCAATGGTGTTAGTTCTGTTACATATTACTCTAAAGAAGATGCTCTTGACTCTGTAAAAAAACAATTTGGAGATCATCAAGATTTGCTTGAAGGTTATAGTGAGGACAATCCATTCCCAGCATCATATTTTGTTACACTTACTGATTTGGATTTGAATGAACAAGTTCAAGAGAAAATTATGAATCTTGATTTTGTAGATGAAATTTCAACAAATAATAATACAATTGCAAATTTGTCTAGAATAGCAAGAACTATTCAAAATGTTACTTTGGTTTTACTTTTATTATTAATTGTAATTTCAATTTTGATTATTGCATACACTATCAAATTAACTGTATATGCAAGAAGAAGAGAAATTTCAATTATGAAATATGTAGGTGCTACTAATAGTTTTATCAGAGGACCATTTGTAATTGAGGGCATTATTATTGGTGTTGTTGCAGCATTTCTAACATTAGTAATAATTTGCATTGCCTATAATTATGCAATTGGACAAGTTTTAAATTCAAGTGTTATCACAACCGTTCAATTGTCTTTCTATACTTTCTCAGATTTATTTGCAAAAATCGTTGCAGTTTACTTGATATTAGGAATTGGCCTTGGTGTAATAGGCAGTTCAATTTCAATGAGAAAGTACTTGAAAGTTTAGAAATTTGAATTTAAAGTTAAAAGTAAAAAATAGAAAGCAATAGTTTTATTAAAATAAATATAAAACGATAGCAAGAAAAATATATTAAAAAAAACTTTAAAGATAAAATAAAAACACATTAGAAATAACAAAATATTTGATTAAATATTTTGTAAATGAAAAACTTCGAAAATATGAAATACACAAAAGTGTTAAGCAATGGAGGACAAATGAAAAGAAAATTTTTGAACATAGCATTGTCAACAATATGCGCAATTACTTTGAGCACAAATCTTGTTTATGCTGTTACAAAAAGTGAGGCAACAGCTTCAAAAAATGAAGCAGAAGAAAAAAAGACTCAAGCGCAAAGCGAATTAAATTCTATTAACAGCGAAAAAACTTCTACTGAAAGTGAAATTGATACTCTAAATAACGAAATAGATAAGGTACAAGAAGAAATTGATCAATATCAGGTTCAACTTGATAATTTAAATAATGAAATTTCTAATAAACAAATTGAAATTGATGAAAAAACAGATGAAATTGCTAAAAAAGAAGAATTGTTAAAGAAAAGATTGGTTACAATGTACAAAACAGGAAATTCAAGTTATTTAGATGTTTTATTAGGATCATCAAATTATATTGATATGTTATCAAATTATGATGCTGTAAAGCAAATAGCCGATGCGGATACTGAATTAATTAATACAATTACAACGCAAAAAGAAGAAATTGAAAGTAATAAAAAAGAATTAGAAACTCAAAAACAAGAAGTTGATACTGTAAAGACTCAAAAGCAAGCAAAAAATGATGTGCTTGAAAGTAAAAAGAGTGAGAAAAAAGAAGCAGTCAGCAAACTTTCTGCAGATGCTCAAGCCAAGCAAAAGGAAATTGATGAATATACTGCTCAAATTAGACAAGCCGAAAACGATTTAGCTGCTATTGCTAGAGCAGAAGCTGAAGCAGCAAAAAAGAAAAGTTCTTCAAGTAGTTCTGCTAAAGTATATACAGGTGGTACATTTAAATGGCCATGTCCAGGATATTCAAGAATATCTGATTATTATGGATATAGGTTGCATCCAATTTATAAAAAACAAATCTTACATAAAGGAATAGATATGGCTGCTTCAAGTGGTACACCAATATTAGCAGCGGCAGATGGTACAGTTATTTTTGCTTCAACAGGTTGGAATGGTGGATATGGAAACTGCATTGAAATAGACCATGGTGGCGGATTAGTTACTTTATATGGTCACTGCAAATTTTTAAGCGTTTCAACAGGTCAAAAAGTAAAAAAAGGTCAACAAATTGCAGGCGTTGGAACTACAGGAAGTTCGACAGGAAATCACTTGCATTTTGGCGTAATATTAAATGGATCATATGTTAACCCAGCATCATATTTGGGAATGTAATAAATAATTAATGGAGGGGAAATGAAAAAACTAAGAAACAAAATTACAACAATCGTTTTAATAATCCTAATCATTTCCTCTTTTTTTCATGTATTTGCGCAAAGTGAAATAGCAAATACTCAAAATCAAAATCAGGAAAATGGTTCGGGCGAGAGCAATACTACAAATAGCATAAACGATACAAATTCTGTAAGACAACTTACTTTAGAGGAACAAAAAAAACAAGTTCAAGAACAATTAGCAGATGCTAACAATAAACTAACTTATGTAGAGGGAGAACTTTCATCAAAACTATTGTATATTCAAAGAATTGAAGATAAAATTGCAGAATATCAAGTTGATGTTGATGATGTAAATGAAAAATATCGTAAACTTGAAGAAGAGGTTGCACAAGCAGAGGAAGAACTTGAAATAAGCCAAGCAGAATTTGACCAAAAAGATGGGTTGCTACGTAAAAGATTAGTTCAAATATATAAGGCAGGATCTTCTACAACATATTTGGATGTTCTTTTAGGTTCAAAAGATATTTTTGAATTTATTTCAAATTATTCAATAATTAGTCAAATAATTGAATATGATTCAAAAGACATTGAACAACTCGCTGAAAAGAAAAATAATCTTGAACAATTGACTACAAAATTGAATAATCAAAAAGCAGAATTAAAGTTAGCAAAAGTAAATGCAGAAAAGAAAACTGTACTTTTGGCAAATACAAAAACAGTACTTGAAAATGAAAAGGCAAGTTTGGACGAGAGTGAAACAACTTTATTAGCTCAAATAGATTCATACAAAAAGCAACAAGAAGAAATCGAAAGATTAATCTCAAATTCAATATCTGCTTCAACTTATGATTTAGTATATTCTGGTGGAGTAATGATTTGGCCAACAGTGGCTGGAAGTTATATAACTTCTCCATTTGGCTCAAGACTACACCCAATACAAGGTGTTGTAAAAAATCATGATGGAATTGATATTGGTGGATCTGATATGTATGGTAAATCTATATATGCTGCAGCGGATGGCGTTATTATCTATTATGGAGTTATGGGCGGATATGGAAATGCAGTAATGATTGACCATGGAACAAGTAGTGAAGGTAAAAAAGTTGTTACATTATATGGACATGGAAGTCAGTTCATTGAAGGATTATCAGTAGGTTCTACTGTAAAACAAGGTCAAGAAATTATGAAGGTTGGCTCAACAGGAAATTCAACAGGACCACATTTACACTTTGAAGTAAGAGAAAACAATGTGGCAGTTGATCCCAAGAAATATTTATCAAGTGAACAATAATAAAATATACATTCATGGGTTATAGGTAACCTTTAATAACCTAAATTTTAAATAAGGAGTAAAGCGATTTTTAAAATTATAAAATGAAAATTTGCAGTTTATATTAACTAGCAAATATTATAGTAATTTTAAAATCACAAAAAAGAAAATGAAAAATTTTAAAACTTTTTTAACAATTGTTATTACAGCATTGATTACATTTTGTATTACATTTGTTGTTTTTTATAGTGGAAATTTCAACACCGCAAGTAGCACAGAAAATACAATTGGTGGTGCATTACAAAGTAGCGAATTAGAAACAAAACTAAAAGCAATTAGAAAAAAGATTGATGCAAATTACAAAGGAGAAATAAACGAAGATAATCTAAAAGAGTATGCAATAAAAGGTTATGTTGCAGGACTTGGAGATGAATATACTCAATATTTTACCAAAGACGAGATGAAAAAATTTACAGAAGAAACAGAAGGAGAATTTGTAGGAATAGGAGTATATATTACTGCAAATAATGATGCAAACAGAGTTGAAATTGTTAGTGATATAAAAGATTCTCCAGCAGAAAAAGCTGGATTACAATCTGGTGATTTAATAAAAAGTGTTGATGATATAGAATATACTGCATCAGATTTAGACAAAATTACACAAAATATTAGAGGCAAAGCAGGCACAAAGGTTAAAATTGTAATTATAAGAAATAATGAAGAAAAGGAATATGAAATTGAAAGAGCATCTATTTCAATTCCATCTGTTGAAAGTTCAATGCTAGAAAACAATGTTGGATACATTTATATTTCAACATTTAGCTCAAATACATCAAGTGAATTCAAAACTGCATACAATGATTTAGTTTCAAAAGGTGCGAAATCATTGGTAATAGATTTAAGAAATAATGTTGGTGGCTTGCTTGAAGAAGCATTAGACATAGGAGACATGCTTACAGATAAAGGAAAAGTATTGTTAATTCAACAAGATAAAAATAACACAGAAGAAAAAACATTCTCTAAAGAAGACAAATTAGTTGATATGAATTTTGTATTGTTGGTTAACCAATATTCAGCAAGTGCTTCAGAAGTATTAG
This sequence comes from uncultured Clostridium sp., assembly GCA_964456505.1. Classification (GTDB taxonomy): domain Bacteria; phylum Bacillota; class Clostridia; order TANB77; family CAG-508; genus CAG-793. Next base: position 25,163 of record CAYWAH010000002.1, read on the forward strand.
CTGGTATAGTAAAAGATGACTGCGACAATGGAACAATTGTTGGAACAACAACATATGGAAAAGGCGTTGTTCAAACATTATATGGTTTATCAGATGGAAGTGGTATAAAAATAACTACAAATGAATACTTTTCTCCAAATCATAATTCAATAAATAAAGTTGGAATTAAGCCAGATGTAGAAGTAGAGTATGACAAATTTGATGGAAAACTAGATACTAAAAATGATACTCAACTTCAAAAAGCAATTGAGCAATTGAAAAATACCAATGCTAGTAAATAAATTTCAAAATAATTTAGCATAGAAATAATTTGGATACAGACTAGTAAATAATTATGCAACTGTAATGTTAAAATAATAAAAACGCCAATGATAAAAAATTATGAGATATAAATATCAAATAGAAGAGGACTTTATATGAAAAAATTACTTTTAATTGATGGTAACTCAATAATGAATAGAGCATTTTATGGTATACATTTAATGACATCTAATGATGGCAAGTATACCAATGCTCTTTATGGATTTTTGTCAACGATGTTTAGCAATATGGATGAGGTAAATCCAGATTATATGTTGATTGCATTTGATTCAAAAACAGCCGCAGATGTAAGAAAAAAACAATATGATGGTTATAAAAAAAGCAGACATAAAATGCCTGATGAGCTTGCAGAACAAATGCCTGAAATAAAAGAAATACTTGATGCGATGAACATAAAACATATTGAATTACCTGATTTTGAAGGCGATGATATTTTAGGAACGGCAGCAAAAAAATTTGCAAGTGATGAAGTTGAAGCATATATTTTATCAGGAGATAGAGATTTATTTCAACTAATTCAAAGCAATATTTTTGTGCGTATTCCAAAGACAAGCCAAGGAAAAACTACAACAGAATTATATGATGAAAAAAGAATAGAAGATGAAATGGGTTTGGCTCCAAAAGATTTGATTGAACTTAAAGCGTTAATGGGAGATAGTTCTGATGAAATTCCTGGGTGCAAAGGTGTTGGACCAAAAACAGCAACAACTCTTTTGCAAAAATATAAAACAATCGAAAATTTATATGATGCATTAGAAAAAGGCGAAGATGAATTCAAACCAAAATTACGTGATAATTTAATTGAAAATAAAGATCTAATATTTCTTTCAAGAGAACTAGGAAGAATAAAATTGAATGCAAATATAAGTGATAACATTGAAGATTTTAAATACACTGATTGGAAAAATGCTAATGTAAAAAAGCAGTTTGAAAAATATAGTTTTAAAAGATTTATAGAAAAATATCACTTGAAAGAATTAACAGATAATGGAAACTATAAAAACCCATTTGTTGATGATAATGATATAAAAAGTGAAGAGGATACACTCGATAAAGAATTAAAAAATTCTTTATTTGTAGAAAATATTTCTTCATTTGATAATATAAATTTAGGAGATAAATTTATATTTTATCTTGATACAAAACCATCTGAAGATGATGAAAAAATTATAAAAAAAGATATTATAGGAATTGGATTTTATAATTTTAATACTGGAAAAATCTGTTATTATAAAAATCCTAAAAATGAAGAATTAAAGAAAATATTAGAGGATAAAAGTATTGAAAAAATTGGATATAATTTGAGCGAAGATTATGTTCTTTTAAGAGAAAATAATATTAAACTTGAAAACATTAAATATGATGCAGAAGTTGCATGCTATGATTTGAATCCAACAAATGTAAAACATAGTCTAAAAGAAATAGCAGAGCAGTATTTGAACATTGATATTGAAGAATATTTACCAGAAAAACAAATAAATTTATTTGAAAGTTTAGATGAGGGTAAAAATGAAGTGGGATTATATGTGTGTATCATAAAGAAAATTTATGAATATACAATTGAAAAATTGAAAAAAGACAATTCAATAAAATTATTTGACGAAATAGAAATGCCTTTAATAAAAGTTTTAGGCGATATGCAATTTGAGGGAATGCAAGTTGATAAAAATGAATTGGTAAACTTTGGCACAAAATTAAAACAAAGAATAGAGAAATTAACTAGCGAAATTTATGAGTTAGCTGGAGAAGAATTTAATATAAATTCCACAATTCAATTAGGAAATATTTTGTTTGAAAAATTAGGATTGCCAGCACCAAAGAAAAATAAAAAAGGTTATTCTACAGATGTAAAAACACTTGAAAAATTGTATGATAAACATCCTATCATAAATAAAATATTAGAATACAGAGGCTTAGTAAAATTAAACTCAACCTATGTTGAGGGCCTTATTCCTTATATAAATAAAAGAACAAATAGAATTCATTCGTATTTTCATCAAACAATAACAGCAACAGGAAGAATTAGTTCAACAGAACCAAATTTACAAAACATACCTGCACGTGAGGAGTTAGGAAGACAAATCAAAAAAGCATTTATTGCAAAAGATGGATACACTTATGTTGATGCAGATTATTCGCAAGTTGAATTAAGAGTACTTGCACATTTGTCGAAAGATGAAAATATGATAAACGCATTCAAAAATGATGAAGATATTCATAGACAAGTTGCTTCAAGAGTGTTTAATATTCCGTTTGATAAAGTTACAAAGCAAGAAAGAACAAGAGCAAAAGCAGTAAACTTTGGTATAGTTTATGGGATAACATCATTCGGACTTGCTAAACAAATAGGAAGTACAAGAAAAGAAGCAGAAGAATATATTGAAAAATATTTTGAAAAATATAATGGTATTAAAAATTATATGGACAATATGGTAAAGAGTGCTCAAGAAAATGGCTATGTTGAAACACTATTTGGAAGAAGAAGGTACGTTCCAGAATTGAAATCATCAAACTATATGATGAGAGAATTCGGAAAAAGAGTTGCAATGAATACACCAATTCAGGGAACGGCAGCAGACATTATGAAAATTGCAATGAACAAAGTGTATGAAGAATTAGAAAAAGAAAATATTGATGGAAAAATTGTATTACAAGTTCATGATGAACTAATACTTGAAGTCAATGAAAAAGATAAAGAAAAAGCATCAAAAATTTTAAAAGAATGTATGGAAAATGCATTTGAATTGGAAATACCATTAAAAGTTGAAGTAACAACTGCCAAATGTTGGTATGACTTAAAATAAATGCAAAATAGTTATTGCTAAAAATTAAAATTTATTGTATAGTATTATTGTTAAAAAAATTTTAATATAAAAACAAATTAAATTTGAAGGGAGAAAATATGGAAGAAAACATTAACAACGAAAATGTTAACAAAAATATAGATGAGGAAGATAGCAATTTAGTTGTATTAAAAGATGAAGAAGGAAATGATGTTAAATTTGAATTTCTTGATTTCATAGAATACAACGGAGATAATTATGTAATCTTACTTCCAACAGAAGATGTTGAAAATGAAGAATCAGAGGAGGTTGTTATTTTAAAAGAAGACAAAGAGGCTGAAAATGATGGCTCTGATGATGAATCTTATGTAAGTGTTGATGATGAAGATACTTTAAATAAGGTTTTTGATATTTTTAAAGATAAGTTTAAGGATGAATTTGACTTCGAAGATTGAAAATAATATATTTAATTTATATTATTTTGGGAAGAAGGTAATTAAAATGAAAACTCTAGCCAATTATTTAGTTGCCATATTCATGGTAATGTATTGGATCTTTAGAATAGTCGTAACATATATGTATGATACAGGAAAAGCATTTGTAACTCAACCATTAAATGAACCAATTGAAATAGTTTTATTATTTGTAACCTTGCTTTGCATTATTCTATTTGTAAAAAGAATAAAATATGGTGGAGTACTTTATATTGCAACATATTATGGATATTTTGGCGTAGATTTGTTTAACCATTTGAAAAAGATGTTTGATACATATACATTTGATATTGATTCTATAAATGGAGTTATTTGGTCAGCTGTAGCAGTAATTTTAGCTACTGTTGTTATGATTGATTTACTTTATGATAATGTAAGAACACCAGATCAAAAGAATACTGACTGGTATTATAATAATAAGGATTATGATAGAGAGTATGACCCAAGAGCTGATAGAAATCATTATAAGTATCAATAAAATATAATATTTTTTTGCACGAAAAATATTAAAAATTATGAATATTAAAATAGTATGATATGAGAAGAGTTTAATTTAAAAAATATTGTAAAATTGAATTGCTTCAAAAAATCATACTATTTTTTAAAAACAAGAAAGATATTTTAACTAATTTCTTCAGATTGCTTGACTTTGATGGTGAAAATGTAGTATAATCTACACTTGTAAACCGCCTAAGTCGGGTTTGTAAATCTCAAACAATTGAGTACCTTGCATTTATGCTTAGCGAGTATGAGAAGAAGGAGGCTTTTTACAGAATGTACGCAATCATTGATAGTTGTGGCAGACAATATAAAGTTGCTGTCGGAGACGTAGTATTCTTTGAAAAGTTAGATGCAGAAGTAGGTAAAAAAGTTACTTTTGATAAAGTAAACCTAGTATCTGATGACAAGAATATTAAAGTTGGAACACCTTATGTAAAAGGTGCAAAGGTTGAGGGCGAAGTAGTTGCTAATGGAAAAGGTAAAAAAATTATAGTTTACAAATACAAAGCAAAGAAAAACTACAGAAGAACTCAAGGACATAGACAACCATATACAAAGGTTGAAATTAAATCAATTGTAGAGGGCTAATTTTAAAGTCTTGAATTGATTAAAATATATGAATTTTAACATACATATTCATATATTAAATGATAAAATTTTTATTAAAAATATTTTAGAATTTTTATAAGAATATTTTGTAATAATTTTTACATAAAAATTTTACAACAAAAATTACGATAGTAATAAAAAATAATATAAGAAGCGAGGTGAAAATACATGGCACATCATAAAGGTCAAGGTAGTACCGATAACGGAAGAGATAGTGAGAGCAAGAGACTTGGTATGAAGAGAGCTGATGGACAATTAGTTCAAGCTGGAAATATCTTATTTAGACAAAGAGGTACTAAAATGCATCCAGGTACAAATGTTGGCATTGGTAAAGATGATACTTTATATGCTAAGATTACTGGAATTATGAAAGTTGAAAGACTTGGAAGAGATAAGAAAAAGATTAGCGTTTTCGAAGAAAAGGATTTAAAGAAAACAGCTAATAAGGCAGAAAAGAAGGAAACTAAAACAGTAGCAGCTAAAGCTTCTACTGCAAAGAAAACTACTGCTAAAGCAAAATAGTAAAAAAATAATTGATGATTGTAAATCATCAATTATTTTTTTTTACCTTTTATTTTAAGTAATCAATAATTAAAATTGATTATTTCTTCCGTATGTTGTAAATAAAAGCAGAAACAAAACAATAAACAACAAAATTTCAGTATTGTTATTTGAATTAAATATGTAACTAAGTAATTGACTATCGCTGTCATCATCACGATTATTATTGTTGAAGTTGTTGTTCCCACGATTATTCCAAAAACAATTACCCATTGAAAATTCCTTTCATATATATAATTTTTTTATACTTTATAATATGAACTAAATTATAAATGTGTGAATGATTTTAAAATTCAAGCACAAATAAAATTAAGGAAAACTTATTATTTTTTTCTTACATCAAATCATTGAAAAATTATTATTGCTAAATGAAAAATAAAAGTAAAAGAAAAATTTATCCGCAAAGTAATTTCAAGTTATAAATGATTACGTTTTTTCTTATCTCAAACTATTGACATAAATGAGATAAAATATTAAAATAATGCTGTAGAATATTTATAAATTGATTATATATATTTGTACATTGAAAATTAAATAGAAAGAGGTGTATAATATGCAAATTGGTATTTATATCACTATTTTTCTAGTCTCAGCAGTTATATTTACATTTGTAGGATTTATCGTTAGAAAACATATATCTGAATCAAAAATTGATAGTGCTGAAAAAGAGGCACAACGTATATTGGATAATAGCAAAAAAGAAGCAGAAAATGCTAGAAAAGAAGAAATTCTTAAGGCAAAAGAAGAAATTATCAAATCAAGAAATGATTTAGAGCAAGAGATTAGAGAAAGAAGAGGTGAAGTTCAACAACAAGAAAGAAGATTGGAACAAAAAGAAGAAAATCTTGATAAGAAAATGTATGCTGTTGAACAAAGACAAAAAGAATTAGAATCTAAAGAAAATGAAATTGAAGACATTAAAGAAGAAGTACAAAAAATGAAGGATTCAGAACTTGATCAACTTGAACAAATTGCTAGACTTTCAGTTGATGATGCTAAGAAGCAATTGTTAGCTAAACTTGATGAAACCTTAACTAAGGAGAAGGCTGAAAGAATTAATGAAATGGAAAAGCAAATCAAGGATGAGTCTGAAGACAAGGCAAAAAATATTATCACATATGCAATTCAAAAATGTGCAGCAGATCATACTGCTGAATCTACAGTATCAATTGTTGAAGTTCCTAATGATGAAATGAAAGGAAGAATAATTGGTAGAGAGGGGAGAAACATTAAAGCACTTGAAACTTTGACAGGTGTTGAATTTGTAGTTGATGATACTCCTGGAGCAGTTATTATTTCAGGATTTGATCCTATTAGAAGAGAGGTTGCAAAAATAGCACTTCAAAAATTAATTGATGATGGAAGAATTCATCCTGCTAAAATTGAAGAAATGGTTGAAAAAGCCAAAGAAGAACTTTCTAAGATTATTAAACAGGAAGGCGAAAAAGCTTGCATGGAAACAGGTGTTATGAATTTACATCCTGATTTAGTTAATTTACTAGGAAAATTAAAATATAGGACAAGTTATGGTCAGAATGTTTTGATGCATTCTATCGAAGTTTCAAACCTAGCAAGAATTATGGCTGATGAACTTGGATTAGATACAAAGTTAGCAGCTAGAGCAGGTTTGTTACATGATATTGGAAAAGCATTAGACCACGATATGGAAGGTACACACGTTCAAATTGGTGTTGAGGTATTAAAGAAATGCAAGGAAAATGATAAAGTAATTAATGCTGTTGAAGCACACCATGGAGATGTTGAAGGAAAAACTCCTGAAGCATTTTTAATTCAAGCCGCTGATGCAATTTCGGCATCAAGACCTGGAGCAAGACGTGAAACATTGGAAGCATATATTAAAAGACTTGAACAACTTGAAGAGATTGCAAATTCTTTTGATGGAGTTGATAAATCTTATGCTATTCAAGCTGGTCGTGAGGTTAGAATTATTGTTAAACCTGAAAAGATTTCTGATGATGAGATGACTATTTTGGCTAGAGATGTTGCTAAACGTATTGAAGACGAGATGGAGTATCCTGGTCAAATTAAGGTTAATATTATTAGAGAAAAACGTGTTACTGATTATGCAAAGTAAAAAAAGAAACGGCTCTGCCGTTTCTTTTTTTACTTTTATTATGAATTGAGGTTGCTATATATTTTTTCTTGTGTTAAAATATTGGATGTAAAAAAGGTGGTTAGAATAAATGAAAATTTCTATCTTAACATCAACCTATAATAGAGCAAACGAATTAAGCAAAGTTTATGAAAGCCTTTTGAAAAATAAAAGCACACTAAATAGTAACGTTTCTTTTGAATGGCTTATTATGGATGATGGTTCAACAGATAATACAAAAGATGTTGTACAAAAATTTGTTGATGAAAATAAAATTGAAATTAAATATTTTTATCATAAAAATAAAGGAAAAATGGAATCTATAAATGAGCTTGTTGAAATAGCAACAGGGGATTTGATGTTTACTTGTGATTCTGATGATTACCTTACTGATAATGCTTTAAATGTAATTAGTAAAAATTATGAAAAGTATAAAAACGAAAATATTTATGCGATGTGTTTTCATAGAAGTATGAATGGCTTTATTGGAGATGATTATAAAAAAGAGTTTACTACTTTGTTTGATTTGCATTTTAAGGATGGAAAAACTGGCGAGGATTTGCTAGTGTTTATTAGCAAAATTAGAAAACAATATAAACATAAATTGGAGTATGATGAAAAGTTTGTTACAGAGGCAAGATTGTATTATGAAATGGATGAAAAGTATAATATTGCTTGTGTAAATGAAACCCTAATGATTGGTGCATATAATGATGATGGTTATACAAAAAATTTGTCTAGTCAAATTAAGAAAGCCCCTTTTGGTTATTACCATTATTTTAAAGAAATTTTGGAAAAAGATTTTAAAGGTGTTTTATGGAATAATAGATTATATGCGATTAAACATTATATTTTATTTGCCACTTTGACAAATTCAAAAAATAATGTTAAATCAATTAATAATTTTGAAAATAAATTTTTATATTGTTTACTTTACATACCTGGAATGATTGCTACTAAAATTAGATTTAAGTGATTTAATTAAATAAAAAGATATAAAACTGGATTTGAAAAATATTGAATCTTAAATGTAAAATGAAAATAATTGAATTCTAAAAATAATAATTAAGATATAATGTAAAATAAGCAAAATTATAATTAAATGAAAATAATGAGGATGAGAATTTGGAGGAAGATTAAATGTCAAAAGAAAAAAGGGCAAAGAAAAAGGAAAAGAAGGGATTGAAAATATTTCTAAGAATACTTGCTGTATTGCTTGTCATTATTTTAGCAATTGGACTTGCTGGATATCTTTACATAAATGGTAAATTCAACCAAATGCAAAAAGAAACAATTGATAAAAGTGATCTTGGAATTAGCAATGAAGCTCAACAAGAATTAAAGAATTATAGAAATATTGCTTTACTTGGTATTGACAGTAGAGCAGATGACTATGGCTTAGGCAATAGAAGTGATTGCATAATTATAGCAAGTATTAATACAACAAATAGTGATGTAAAATTGTTTTCTGTTTACAGAGATACTTATGTGGATGTTGAAGAAAAGGGAACAACTAGATTAGACAAAATTACCCATGCATATTCTTATGGTGGTGCACAAAATGCTTTAAAATCTTTGAATAAGGCTTTAGACTTAAATATTGATGAATATGTTACTGTAAATTTTGATGCTGTTATTGCAGCAGTTGATGAGTTAGGTGGAGTTCAAATAGATATTGATTCATCTGAATTAAAATATATAAATAGTTATATTGATGCAACTTCTGCTAGTTCTGGTAAAAAATCGTCACACATTACATCAACAGGTAAACAAAAGTTAGATGGAGTTCAAGCAGTTGCTTACTCTCGTATAAGATACACAGCAGGTGGTGATTATAAGAGAACTGAAAGAATGAGAACAGTATTAGAGGCAATGTTTAATAAAGCAAAAACTTTAAGTGTACCAAAATTAAATAGTTTTGCAAATGTTATCCTTCCTCGTGTTAGAACAAATCTTGATAAAGCAGAACTTTGGTCATTAATGCCAAAGATAACAGCATTTAATATTAATGATAGTATTGGCTGGCCTTATGATACAAAAGGCGATACTATAGGTGGAGTTTGGTATGGAATTCCTGTTACACTTGAAAGCAATGTAACTGAATTACATCAAAAGATATTTAACCAATCTGATTACACACCAAGTGAAACTGTAAAAGATATGAGTAGTAGAATTGTTACTAAAACTGGTTATACAAAATAACTATGAATTTTTCTGATAGCTCAAATTACTATCAGAAAAATTTTTAATAATAAAATTAATTTTAATTTAATGCAACGAATTTTAGAAAGGAAATTCAATCTAAATAATTGATACAAAATATTATGTTTGATTTTGATGAAATAACAAAACGAATAACTGAACAACAAAATAAAATTTCTGAAATGATGGATACGCTTGACATAAAAGGCAAAAAAGAAAAGTTAGAAGAACTTGAAAAAATGACTGCTAATCCAGATTTTTGGAATGATACTGAAAAGTCTAGCCAAGTTTCTGCTGAAATTTCTGATTTGAAAAATCAAATAAGTAAATTTGATAGTACAAATAATTCTATTAATATAACTGCAGAAATGCTTGATTTACTTAAAGAAAACGAAGATGATGAAATTGAAAAAGAATTGATAAAAGAAATAAATCAAAATGAAAAGGATTTAAGTCAATTAGAAATAAATACATTATTTAATAATAAATATGATAAGAATAATGCTATTGTAACTATTCATCCAGGTGCTGGTGGAACTGAGGCAATGGATTGGGCAGAAATGTTATATAGAATGTATACAAGATGGGCAGAAGAAAACAATTTCAAATTAGAAGAACTTGATTATTTAGCAGGAGATGAAGCAGGTGTTAAAAGTGTAACATTTTTGGTTTCAGGCAAATATGCCTATGGTTATTTGAAAAGTGAACATGGTGTACATAGATTAGTTAGAATTTCGCCATTTGATGCAGGAGCAAGAAGACATACATCGTTTGCCTCTGTTGAGGTTTTGCCTGAAATAAATGATGATGAAAAAATTGACATAAGACCTGAAGACATAAAAATGGATGTGTTTAGATCGTCAGGTGCAGGAGGTCAGCATATAAATAAAACTTCATCGGCAGTAAGACTTACACACATACCAACTGGAATAGTAGTTTCTTGCCAAACTCAAAGAAGTCAATTTCAAAATAGGGATACTGCAATGAAAATGCTTGTTTCTAAATTGGTCAATTTGAAGGAAAGAGAACACAAAGAAAAAATCGAAGATTTAAAGGGTGTTCAAATGAAAATAGAATGGGGAAGTCAAATTCGTTCGTATGTGTTTTGCCCATATACAATGGTAAAAGATCATAGAACAAATTATGAAACCGGAAATGTGCAAAAAGTAATGGATGGAGATTTAAATGATTTCATTTATGCATACTTAAAAATGAATGTAAAAAGTAGTGGATAAGTATTTGATGGTTTCTAAAATTTTTTATAATTGTTAGCATATAAGATTAAGTAAAAATTATATGTATAAAATATTATAGAATAAAAAATAAAAATATTTTCAAAAAAGTATTCACAAATAATTTTTGTTATGTTATTATAAAAACATAAAGTACGAAGGAGGAGAATTATGGAAAAGTACATTAAGAAATTAACTAGAAATTCAATGATAATATCTGTATTGCTAATAATTTTAGCATTTTGCATGATATTTAAACCAGTTGCTTCTATCAATGTTTTAATGCTAATTTTTGGTTGGGTATTGGTAATTGATGGAATAGTTCATTTTATAACATATTTAGACATTGGAGAAGGAGATAGAATATATAGTTTTGAATTAGCTCAAGCTGTTATGGATATTGTATTTGGTTTCTTCATAGTTATGCAAAGAGACAGAGCAATTGATCTTCTATCATTTATTTTAGGTATTTGGATTCTATTCGATGGAATTGCAAAATTACAAATTGCATTTAACATTAGAGGATTTGAAGGATCAAAATGGGGTGTTATGGCTTCAATGGCTTTGATTTCAATGTTCTTTGGTATAATGTTATTATTAAATACAATGCCACTTCAAGCATTGGTTAGAGTTGCAGGATGCATGTTAGCATTAACAGAAATGTTTAGCATTTTTGACGATGTATATATTCTTGGAAATCTAAGATCTATTGATAAAGAAATAAAGAAGATTGAAAAATCTCAAAAGAAAAATGCATAGATAGTATAAAAAGGCTTACATTAAGTAAGCCTTTTTTTGATATAAGAGTATTAAAATCTTCTGGAGAAAACCTAAGAATTTTTAGAAAGAAGATTTTAATGCTTTTTTATAATAATATTGGCTGAACTTGTTGCTCTTTCAATGCAAATTTAATTGCGGGGACAATTGAATCACTATCAAATACCAATGAACGTGGCTTTGTGATTGGATTATCTTGCCTAAATGGAACAAAATAGAAATGTTTTGTATTTAAAAGATAGCCAATATTTTTGGCATTTGTACTCAAAGCATCATTTGTAGAAATTGCAACTACAATTGGCTTTTCCATTCTAAGCAAAGATTTGGTAGCCATGGTTACCGAAGTATCATTTATGCCATAAGTCAATTTTGCAATTGTGTTACCTGTGGCTGGCGCAATTAAAATTACATCTACCATATTTTTTGGTCCAAGTGGCTCTGCACCAACAATATCATTTATTACTTTATGTCCAGTTAATTTTTCTAATTCTTTTATAAAATCTTTTGCATTTCCAAATCTAGTATTCGTATGATATGCAGTACTAGACATTATTGGTATGATTGTTGCGCCTTCTTTTTTCAATTTTTTTACTATATCTAAAATTTTTTCAAAAGTACAAAATGATCCTGTTATTGCAAAACCAATTTTTACACCTTCTAATTTCATTTTAAAAACTCCTTTTCATAAATATAAAAGCCTTTTAAATGACTTATTATATTGTATGAAAAAGAGAATAAGAATGTTTTAAACTCTTCCTAAACTAAACCAATTTAATAGCACGTTTTTCAGAGATTTTATATAATTATTTTTGTCAATGTCTTCAGAACTTACTAAATTTACAGAGCCTACTTTTTCTCCGTTTATCATAAAATCTAGCTCTCCAACTTTGTCTCCTTTTTTAATTGGAGCAGTTATGTTTTCATTCAATTTTACTTCTTCTTGTATTTCACTCTTATTGGATTTAGGAAGTATAATTCCATAATCTTTTTCAATAACTGCTTTTGAAGAATACTTTAAACCATTGCTAATTGCGAAATCGCTTTTCTCATCGTTTGCATTTGCAAGATTTTTATATCCATAATTTCCAAATCCATAATTCAAAAGTTTTGTTGCCTCACTAAATCTAATTTTGCTTGTTTCACCTTTCATAATAACAGCAATTAAAGAAACGTTATCTCTGGTAGCACTTGCTGATAAATTAAACAATGCTTGAGAGGTAGAACCAGTTTTTAAACCTGTTGCTCCACTATAATTTCTAATTAATTTATTTGTATTTACAAGTTGAGATTTTCCATCTCTTAAAGAATCCATATAAATTGTAGTATAATTTTTAATGGCTGGGTGTTTGGTTAAAAGTTCTCTAGACATTATTGCAATATCGTGTGCAGATGTAAGGTGCTCAGGGTCATCAATTCCATGACAATTTACAAAATGCGTATCATTCATTCCAAGTTCTTTTGCTTTTTGATTCATTTTGTCAACAAATGCTTCTTGACTTTGCTCAAGATAATCAGCCATTGCTACTGTGCAGTCGTTTGCAGAAACAACGCAAATTGCTTTTAACATTTCATCAACAGTTAATTCTTCTCTAGTGTCTAACCAAATTTGTGAACCACCCATTTTGGCTGCATCTTCAGTACATGGCACTCTGTCTGTTAAAGAAATTCTTCCTTCATCAAGTGCTTCCATTATTAAAAGCAGAGTCATTACTTTTGTAACAGATGCAGGATGCAATTTTTCGTGTGAATTATATTCATATAGAATTTGACCAGAATTTTGTTCGATTAAAATCGCACTACCACAGGTTAGTTTTAGTGGATTGTCTTTTACAGTAAGAGAAGATTCAACCAATTGGGAAGATGAGTTTTTTAAATCTGAATTTGTATTTATGCTATTAGAAGATGAATTGTTATTTGAATTTGAACTATTGCTAACATTGTTGTCATTACTATTATTGCTACTATTAGAATTTTCAGCAATAGATGCTGAACTGTTTGCAACATTATTTGAGGTTGCATTATTACTTGAATCCAAATTGCTTATATTTGATAAATTATTTTCAGCAGGAGACCACACAGGAATAGTTTCAACTGCTAATGAAATAGAAGAAAAGAGTAAAATAAAAATTATTGATAAACATAAAATTTTTTTCATATTCAAACCTCACTTTTGATAAATTATATTTATCAAGTAAAAAAATATTCCAATTTTATAGTTCTAGTTGAGATTTTGAAAAAAATAAGTTATAATGGTGCTAGCCAAAGTTTAATATAGTAAAATTAATTTATAAAGTAGAAAAATTTTGTTGAAATATTTAAAACTAAAAAACGAATTTTAAATAACAAAAGTAGGAGATATGATGAAAAAGGTTTTGCTTGGCATGAGTGGAGGAGTTGATAGTTCTGCTTGTGCCATTTTACTAAAAGAACAAGGATATGATGTTACAGGAGTAACTCTTCATTTGTATGAGGGTGGTTGTTGTAATTTGGAGTCTAGTTTGGATGCAAAAAATATTTGCAAAAAAATAGGTGTACCACATTATATACTTGACTATATGGACGAATTTAAAAATCAAATAATTGACTACTTTGTGTCTGATTACAATAATTGTTTAACTCCAAATCCATGTGTTGAATGCAACAAATTTATGAAGTTTGGAATAATGTATGATAAAGCAAAAGAGATGGGAATAGATTACATTGCAACAGGACATTATGCAAAAGTAGAGTATAGTGAAAAATATAAAAGATATGTTTTGAAAAAGGCAAGAAATTTGAAAAAGGATCAGACATATTTTTTATATAGTATTAGAAAAGAAGTTTTACCTTACATTATTTTTCCTTTGCAAGATTTTGAAACAAAGGACGAGGTAAGAGAGGTTACAAAGTCACATGGATTTGATGTGTGGTCAAAGCATGATAGTGAAGATATTTGCTTTGTGCCAAATGGAAATTATAAAGATTTTCTAGAGAGAAATAAATTTGTTGAAAGAAAAGAAGGTAACATTGTTGATAAAGATGGAAACATTTTAGGAAAACATAATGGATTATACAATTACACGATTGGACAAAGAAAAGGTCTTGGAATAGCATATAAAGAACCACTCTTTGTAATTGGATTTAATAGAGCGAAAAACGAAGTTATAGTTGGCCCAAGAAGTGAACTTTATAAAAAAGAAATTTATGTTAGAGATTGTAATTTGCTTTTAGTCGATGACATTGTTGAACCAATTAAAGTAAGCGTAAAAACTAGATACTCAAGCAATGAATCAAAAGCAACAATTGAAAAAATAAATATTGAAGATTTCAAAGGTAATGAAAAATATAATGAGAATTTAATGAAAAATGATAAGTATGTTATTAAGGTTACTTTTGATGAAGAGCAAACGATGATTACACCAGGTCAATCAGCAGTATTTTATATAGATGACATTGTACTTGGCGGTGGAAAAATTTGCTAATTCTAATATGGTTCATAAATTGAAAACTATAAATTATAAATTATAAATTATAAAAATCAATTTAGAATATTTTTTAAATATTATGTTAATTCTTGCGTAGAATTTAATTTGAAAAATTATTAAGAAATTATTTTAGAAAGGACATATAATGAAAATTTTAGCAGTTGGAGATATAGTAGGAGAAGGCGGTCTTGAAAAATTAAAGAAGGAGCTTAAGCCAATTCAAGAAGAAGAAAAAATAGATTTTACTGTGGTAAACGCAGAAAATTGTTCAGGCGGAAGTGGCTTAACACAAAAAGATTATAATGAACTATGTAAACTTCCAATAGATGTTATGACAATGGGAAATCATACTTGGGGAAAAGCTGATATCTATAAATTTATAAATAACAATCCAAGATTAATTAGACCTGCAAATTATTCAAAAGGTGTGCCTGGAAGCGGATATACTGTAATTCAAAAAAATGGAAAGAAATTTTTAGTTATCAATTTAATAGGAAGAACAGGAATGCAGGTTTTATCTGATAACCCATTTACTACTGTTGATAAAATATTAAGTAAAGAGAAAGCGGATTACATAATTGTAGATTTCCATGCTGAAGCAACTGCTGAAAAACTTGCCATGGCATATTATTTAGATGGCAGAGTAAATGTTTTATTTGGCACACATACACATGTACAAACAGCAGATGAAATGATTATGGAAAAAGGCACAGGCTATATAACAGATTTAGGGATGACAGGGCCAACACAATCAATAATAGGTATGGATATAAAAGCATCATTAAAAAGATTTTTAACATCGATACCAGAAAGATATAAATTGGCTGAAGGAGACTCAAAATTAAATTCTGTTGTGTTTGAATTTGATGACGAAAAAAGTCGAATAAAAAATATTTATAGAGTAAACAAATAGCAATTGTCAAAAAATGTAAATTTTAATCGATGAAAAAATCCGAAAAATGCTTGATACTACTAGACTTTTTCTTGCTAATGTATTATAAATATATTTGTAATTACAAAAACATTTTATAATATTAGGAGGAAAGAATGGAAGTTTTAAAAATATCATCAAAATCAAATCCAAATTCTATAGCAGGTGCTATAGCTGGAATGGTAAAAGAAACAAGAAGAGCAGAGATGCAAGCGATTGGAGCTGGTGCATTAAATCAAGCAGTGAAAGCGGTGGCTATTGCAAGAGGCTTTGTAGCACCATCTGGCTTTGATTTAGTATGTATTCCTGCATTTGCAGAGGTTCAAGTTGAAGGTGAAGAAAGAACAGGAATGAGAATTGTAGTTGAATCTAGATAAATTTAATTTGGGGCGTGTAAATCCACGCCTCAAATTTGTACATTTAAGTTTGACACAATATAGAATTTTCAAGTGAGAATTTTTAAAATAAAATTTTTTGATATAGAATTCTTAGAATAAAATTTTCAAGATAGAAATTTCAATAAAAAATTTGCATTTTAAATATTTGAATTTATGAAAATACTTGAAAATAAAATGTAAATAGTATATGATTACACTTGCAAAATAGCATAAAAAATTGAAAGGTTTTAAATGAAAAATCAAGGTAGAAACTTTTTTAAATACATATTTATACTTGTCGTAATTGGCTTAATAGTAGGAGCGTTTTATCTTCTTTATTATAAGAATAAAGGCGATGATGATGATGATGACGATGTTGTTGATGAAGAAGCTACACAGCAAACAGATAGTGAAATAAGTATTGTTGATAATTTGAAAATGGCGATTACAGGTTATGATACACTAAATCCAATACTTACAAAGAACAGAGAAATAATAAATATTGATAAATTAATATTTGAACCATTAGTTTCAATTACTTCTGATTATAATACAGAAAACTGTTTAGCCAAAAGTATAGAAAAAACTTCAGACACGAAATACACTATAAAATTAGATAGTTCTGTTAAATGGCAAGATGGTAATGATTTGATTGCAAAAGATGTTGAGTTTACTGTAAATAAAATAAAGGAAAATAATTCTTTGTATTTGCAAAATGTTGAAAATATTGCTTCAATTGAAATACCTGATGCAGAAACAGTTATTTTTAGTTTAAATCAGCCGGACAAGTATTTTGAATATAAACTTGATTTTCCAATAATTCCATATCTATATTATGTAAATGAAGACTTTCCTAATTCTTCAAAAATACCAATTGGAACAGGAATGTACAAGATAGCAAGTAATGATAATAACAATATTTTTCTTATTATAAATGAAAGATGGAGAAATTATTCAAGTAAAAAGCCAAAAACACAATCAATTACAATTCAAAAAACTTCTGCAATAGGAGAAGCTTTTAATGCATTTAAATTAGGAAGCATTGATATTATAAATACTAACAAAACAGATTATAGTAACTATGTTGGTACAATGGGTTACAATAAAAAGGAATATTCTGGAAGAAATTTTGATTACATTAGTTTTAATTGCAATGATCAAATTTTGTCGGACAAAGCAGTAAGAAAGGCGATAGCACAAGCCATAAATAAAGAAAACATTGTTTCGACGGTTTACAAAGATAGTAAAATAGTATCGAATACACCATTAGATTATGGAAGTTATTTGAATACCAATGATGGGATTCCTGCATACAATCATGATGAAGCAAAGAAAACACTTGAAGATGATGGATGGGTTTTCACAAATAATAGATGGCAAAAAAATATTGATGGATATGTTAGAAAATTGAGCATATCATTAATTGTTAGAAATGATTCACAAGATAGGATTAATGCATGTGAGAATATAAAAAATCAGTTAAAAGAGATAGGCATTCAAGTAAACGTCTCTAAAGTTGACATTAATAAGTACAACGAATTACTAAATAGCAAAAATTACCAAATGATGCTTACGGGCGTTACTAATGCAGTTAGTCCTGATATTGACTTTTTCTATGGTTCAAATAATTTAGCAAATTACCATAATGATGAAATATCTTCAAAAATAAATGATATTCAAAGTTACAAAGACATAATAAAAATTGCAAATGATGATGTTCCATATATTGGGCTTTACAGAAATAAAATAATATTGCTTTTGAATGCAAATGTTGGTGGCAATTTTACACCTAATAACTATTTTACATACTACAATTTTAATGAATGGTTTAGACAACAATAGAATAATAATTATAATTAATGAATTAGAATGAAATTAAAATTATAATGAATGAGTTTGAAAACGATGAATTATTTTCTTACAGAGCGACAAACCATATTCTACAATAGAAAAATTGAATTTTGGAAAACAAATGAAAAATTTTTTGAAAAAAACTATTGACAAAAATAAAAATTAAATATAATATGTACATATACGAACAGATGTTTAAATATTAGGAGGTAATTATGGCAAAAAGCACAGAAAAATCAAGTGTAGAAAAAATTAATGATAAGAGTGAAAAAGCAAAGGCATTAGATGTTGCAATGTCACAAATAGAGAAAGAATTTGGAAAAGGTTCTGTAATGAAATTAGGAGAATTCAAAACAATGAATGTTGAAGCAATTCCTACAGGTGCATTAAGCCTTGATGTTGCATTAGGAATTGGAGGAATTCCAAGAGGAAGAATTGTAGAAGTATTTGGACCAGAATCTTCTGGTAAAACAACACTTGCTTTACATATGATTGCAGAAGCACAAAAAAGAGGAGGAGAAGCAGCATTTATTGATGCAGAACATGCTCTTGATCCAGTATATGCAAAGCATTTAGGAGTTGATATAGATAACTTAATAGTTTCACAACCAGATACAGGAGAACAAGGCCTTGAAATAGCAGAAGCATTGGTTAGATCAGGTGCTATTGATATAATTGTAGTAGATTCAGTTGCTGCATTAGTACCAAAAGCTGAAATAGATGGCGAAATGGGAGATGCACATGTTGGTTTACAAGCAAGATTAATGTCACAAGCATTAAGAAAACTAGCAGGTGTAATTAACAAGTCAAATAGTATTATAGTTTTCATTAACCAATTAAGAGAAAAAGTTGGAATTATGTTTGGTAATCCTGAAACAACTCCAGGAGGAAGAGCATTAAAATTCTATGCTTCAGTTAGACTTGATATTAGAAAAATTGAAAATATCAAAGAAGATGGAGAAGTTAAAGGAAGCAGAGTTAGAGTAAAAGTTGTTAAGAATAAAGTTGCTCCACCATTTAGAGAGGCTGAATTCGATATTATATATGGTAAAGGAATTTCTAAATCTGGAAACATACTTGACCTAGCAGTTAACTTAGATATAGTAGAAAAGAGTGGCGCATGGTTCTCATATAATGGAGAAAGAATTGGTCAAGGTAGAGAAAATGCTAAAAAATATCTTGAAGATAATCCAAAGATAATGGATGAAATCGAACAAAAAGTTAGAGATAATTATAATGAAGCATTTGAAAAGAGTCTAGCAGATGATGCACCAAAATCTGAAGAAACTGAAGATGAAGCTGATGATTTTGAAGAAGTTCCAGAAGATGAAGAATAATAAATAGATTGGAATTAATTTAGTGAAAACTTATGATTTAGGAGATATAAAAAAATATATCAAAGATAAGTACAATAAAGACATTGAAGTTGAAGAATATAATTTATCAGAAGATAATCAAGAAAATAAAAATAATCTAGACAATAAAGACTATCAAGGTACTCAAAATAATCAAGAGAATATTTACCAGATTAAATCTGATAAATATTCTCAAGATGAAATTGATTCTGCAAAAACTAGAATTCTAAAATATATTACATACAAAAAAAGAACAGTGTATGAAGTAAAAACAAAATTCAAAACAATGTATGATGAAGAGCTTTTAGATGAGATAATTGAAAGATTTAAATCATTAGGTTATATAAATGATGATGATTATATAAAAAGAGCTGTTCATGATTTTATTGTACTAAAACATTTATCAATTTTTGAAATAAAAAATAAGCTCATGGCAAAAGGTATAAATAAAAAAGACATCGAAAATTTTATTTCTGCAAATGAAGATGAGTTACAAGAATATGAAATAAATTCTGCAAAATATATTGCAAACAAAAAAAGAAAAACAATGGAAGATATTGAAGTAAAACAATATCTATATAAAAAAGGATATAGAGAGGAAAGCATTAGAGAAGCATTAGAAGAATAATTAAGTACTATTAGTTTTACAAATTAATTCTTATTTGCTATCTTAATAAATTGAATACAAAATAAAATTCTTATTTGCTATCTTTAATAAATTAGATATAAAATAAAATTTTTATATTGTAATTAAACTATGCTTTATAAAGAATCAAAATGAGAGAATCACTTTTAACATTACAAACAAATAAATATAACATTAAAATTGATAATTTTGAAGGACCACTGGATTTGCTATGCCATTTGATTGATTTAAATAAAATGGACATATATGATGTAAACATTAGTGAAATAACAGATCAATACATAGATTACTTAAAAACTATGGAAGAATTGAACCTTGAAATTACCAGTGAATTTTTAATCATGGCTACAAACTTATTGTATTTAAAATCTAAAAAATTATTGCCTCGTCAAGAAGATGATGAAGAAATGCTTTCGGAAGATGATTTAATTCAAAGAATTATTGAATACAAGAAGTATAAAGAAATTACAAATAATTTTAGAGAAATGTTTTCTGAAAATTCTAATAGAATATTTAATACAAAAATTGAACAAATTGAATTGCCAAAATTGGAATTAGAAGAAGAACATGATTATAATGATATAGCAGACATTTATAGAGATATATTAAATAGAGAAAAAGTTAGAGTAAATAAAAATGCAAAGAACATTGAAAAAATTGCAATCACTGAAAACTATTCAGTAGGAGATACAGTAAAAACAATGTTTAGAGAGCTTATCAGAAAATCTCATTTTGTATTTAACAAATTATATTCATTAAATAAATGCAATAAAAATGAGGTTGTAACTGCATTTACAGGTTTACTTGAAATGTCAAGAAGAGATAAGGTTGTAACATCACAAGAAGAGTTATTTGGAGATATAGATGTATCTAAAAAACGAAAAGTTACTAAATAAATTTAATGTATGTAAATATTTGAAGGTATTAATTTAAAATTTAAAACAATATTGAGAACATAAAAGGAGCAGAGAAAATCTAATTTATAGATTTATAGAATAGAAAAATTGAATTTTGAAAATTCAATTTTTCTATTTATTTTTTATTTTGGACTGTTGACTTTATTTGGCTTATATGTTATTTTTATTGTAAATTAAAAAGGCACAAAAGAACATAGAAAGAAAGGAAATATACAAATGAACAATGCTCAATTAGAAGAAGCGAGCAGAAGAAAATTTAATATGAAAATATATCCAATATACTTAACATTTACTTATGACTTTTTATTCTTTTATGCAATAAAAGTAATGTTCATGAGTGAAGTATGTGGATTTACTAATTCAGAAATAGTATTTTTGGTAACAGTATATTCAATAGCAACAGTTTTTTTTCAGTTTTTTGTAGCGATAGTAATTGCACTAATAGGAAATAAAAATTCTGCATTTTTAGGAAACATGCTTTTAATGATATTTATAATTTTATTAATGACTTCAAAAAACTATGGTCTAATAATGCTTGGAGAAATTTTTGCTGCATTTGGATTTGGATTGAAAAATAATAGTGAAATGATGATATTGTTACAATCAATTCCAACAGATGATACAGTAGAAAAAAATAAAATCTTTTCTAAAATAAATAGAAAAGGATATACAAGATTTTGTATACTTTCAGCAATTTCCGCAATTTTATCAGGATGGCTTTACAACATAAATCCTTACTTTCCATTTGCAATGACTTTGATATGCTTATTATTTGCAATGTTAATTTTGATAAACTTTTATGACTTTGAACATAAAACAAAAAAGTTTTCAAAGAAGCAAATAAAAGAAGAATATAGAAATTTGAAAAAAGGCTACAAATTGACTATAAAATCTAAAAGACTACGTGCATTGATTTTATTTGTTAGTTTAATATTGAGTATAAGTGTTTTGCTTACAACTTATGAAATGGTATTACTTCAATTCCTAGAGGTAAGTGCTGGAATACTAGGAATATTATATGCAGTATTTGAAGCATCAAAAGGAATATTTGCAAAGCAAACATTTAAGATAGAGAAAAAGTTTAAAAATAGAACTCTTAAATCATTACTTGGAGTACTTTCAGGTTCATTCATTGTAATGGGAGTTATAGCAATAATTGATATAGAAATTCACTTAAAAGTTGCATTGATCGTAGCAATATTGATAGTAGATTCTGGAATATGCGGAATGTCAGAAATATTAAATAAAAAGTATTTAAACAATTTCTCAAACGAAAAAATATCTCCAGCAATTTACTCATCAATGCAAACAATTGGAGGATTGTTTAGAATACTAACTACTTTTATAGGATCATTTATTTTAAAGTTTTCTGAAATAGATTATGCATTTTTAATTTTTGGTTTTATACTTATAGTATTTAGCATTTTAATATCAAACTATGCTGATGGAAAACTTGGATTAAGTCCAGAACAATATGGAGAAAGTGATAATTTTAACAAAAAATAAATAATTGTAAATTAGTCAGATGGTGGATTAATAAAATCCTCATCTGGCTTTTCACATTTTTCAATAGAAGTTATTTTGAACACAGGCATATCCCCATGATAATCACCTTTTTCAATCACACCTTTGCAAACAACATAAGTTCCATTATCAAAACTAGATGCTTTATTATTTTCACTTAATATTCCAACAACAACAGATTTATTATTAGAATACAAAAGCATATTGCGTGCAAGCACAAATTGATTTTTATTAAAATCAGGCATTCTATAAACATATCCTGTTATACAATATTTCTTACCAACATAAGCATCAATATTAGAATGGCAATCCTTTAAAAAGTTACTATATTCATTTGAATTTATAGTAATATAATCCGAATCTTTAATTTGCTTTTTCTCTTTAACTACAATTTTAACAATAGAAATTATTAGTGAAATAATTGCAAGAGCAACAATTATAATTATAAAATATTTAAAGAAACTTTTTGAATTTATCTTGAAATTATAAATGAACATATTATTTAATCCTTTCTTTTTTCTAAATACTATGAAACAGGACAAAGATAATATGATAAAAATGCTAAAGAAAAAATCATAAAATATTTTATAAAACACTTGCAATTGAAAAAAAATTATGTTATTATAAAACATAGTCTAGATAAAAAGAGAACACGGAGGTAATTAGAAATGGCAAAATGTGATTTATGTGGCAAAACAGTTGAAAATGGAAATAGAATAAGTATTGCTCGTTCTCATGTTAGTAGAAGAGCAAAAAGAACATGGAAACCTAATTTAAGAACTGTAAGAATCAGTGTAAATGGTGAAAAGAAAAAAATGCATGTATGTGCAAAATGCTTACGTTCTGCAAAATTAAGCAATGTTTAATGTTTAAAATGTATTTGTCAATGTTTTATGACAGAGGATTTTGACAGAAAAGAGTTCTGTCAAAATCCTCTTTGTTTTGTAAAGGAGAGAAGATGGAGATTTCGACCTCAATATTAAGTGTAAAAGAAGAAGAATCTGTTCACACATTTTATAGATTGGAAACTGCACACACAGATTATTACCACATAGATGTAATGGACGGAAAGTTTGTAGAAACAAACACAATAAATAAAATGCAAAAGTATGCAGATGAATTAAAGAATATAACAAATATTCCAACTGAAGTTCATTTGATGGTTAAAGATGTAAGAAAATATGCTGACATGTTTTTAGCATGTTCTCCAAGAATAATCTATTTTCATATTGAGGCATTCGAAAATGAAAATGATATTCTCGAAATGATTCAATATATAAAAAATGAAAACTGCATGGTTGGGCTTGCAATTAATCCTGAAACTGAAATTGAAAAAATATATAAGTTTTTGCCAAAAATACATAATGTGTTAGTAATGAGTGTTCATCCAGGTAAAGGTGGACAAGATTTTATTGAAAGTTCAATTGATAAAATTTCTACTTTGAAAAAATATATTGATGAGAACAAACTTGATAATTTGATTGAAGTTGATGGTGGAGTTAATATAGAAAATGCAAAAACAATAAAAGAAGCCGGAGCTGATTATGTGGTTTGTGGAAGTTATATTATCAATTCGAAAGACTATAGATACACGATTAATAAGTTTAAAGAGATATAAAAGAGGGAAATTAAATGAATTCTACAAACGAAAAAAATGATCCAATTGGAATTTTTGATTCAGGTATAGGCGGAGTAACTGTTCTAACTGAAATACTAAAATTACTTCCAAATGAAAAATATTTGTTTTATTCAGATTCAAAGAATAATCCTTATGGCTCAAAAACACAAAAAAAAATAATTGAAATGAGTGATTATATCGTTGATAAATTTGTAAAAAGAAATGCCAAGGCTGTTGTAATTGCTTGCAATACAGCAAGTGCAAATGCTTCAGGTTTTTTAAGAAGAAAATACAATATACCAATTATTGCCATTGAACCAGCATATAAAATGGTAAATGATTTTGCTAGAGATAATGTTACATTGGTAATGGCAACCAAAGGAACTATTGAGAGCGAAAAATTTGAAATGCTTTATAAAAAGTATGACAATAAAAAAACATATCTTTTGGAATGCGAAGGACTTGCAAATGCAATCGAAAGAAACAATGATAAAGACATAGAAAAAATACTTGAAAAAGAATTAGCACCTTATGTTGGAAAAGCAAGGAATGTTGTACTTGGTTGTACTCATTATCCACTTGCTCAAAAAAAGATTGAAAAGATTTTGTGCAATAATGGAGTTGATCATGTTGAATTTTTCAATGGCGCAGAGGGCGTTGCAAGAAACTTGAAAAAAATTCTTGAAGAAAGAGATTTAGTAAGCAATAATACTGATAGAAAAATTGATAATATTGAATTTTATGATTCAAGCAACAGCGAAGAAAAAGCAAGAAGATTTTATGAAATAATTAGAGCAAGCATCAATAAAAAATTGAGAAAAGAATAAAAACTTATACATAATAAATTGAAAATAAACCAAATGATTTTAACAAAATAAAAATTGATTACAAGAATAAAACATTTAATAATAAATAAAGTATCAATTATTTGGAGCATTAGAAAAAATAATGAATAAAAAAGAAGCGGAAAACATTACAATTAAATTAATAAAAAATTATCCTGAAGCAAAATGTAGTTTGGACTTTTCCACGCCATTTCAAATGCTGGTAGCAGTTTGCCTTTCAGCACAATGCACAGATGAAAGAGTTAATCAAGTTACCAAAACTCTCTTTAAAAGATATTCAACACCAGAAGATTTTGCGAATGCAAATGTTGAAGACATTGAAAAATTAATTTACTCATGTGGGTTTTACAAAAACAAGGCACGTAATTTAGTAAATGCAGGAAAGAAAGTTTGCGAGGATTATAATGGAATTGTTCCGGACAACATGGAAGAATTAATGAAAATACCTGGAGTAGGAAGAAAAAGTGCTAATGTAATTATGCTAGAGGCATTTAACAAACCACAAGGAATTGCAGTTGACACACATGTAAAAAGAATTTCAAAAAGAATAGGATTTTCAAATGAAAAAGAACCAGAAAAAATCGAGCAAGACTTATTAAAAGAAATTCCAAAAAAATATTGGAAAGATGTTAATCATGTATTTATTTATCATGGAAGAAATACATGCAAATCACAAAATCCACAATGCGAGAATTGCGTTATAAAAGATTGCTGTAATTATTATACAAATTTAAAAAAATAATATATTAAACTTGATAAAAGAGAAAAAAACATTGAAGCCAATTGCTTCAATGCTTTTTTACTAGAATATTCCGTTGCCATTTCCGCAACAGCAGAAAAGCAATAAAAGAATTATTATTAAAGAACAACAGCTATTGTTATTATTGTTGTCTTTATTACAACATTTATCAGGCATCATAATAATATCTCCTTTCAAATATTTAAATATTCAAATTAGTATAGAACTAATTATTGAAGCATGGTGGCTTAGGTCCTGGGTTACAACAACAATCATCATTATTGTTAGAACCACCACAACAACTGCAAAGAAGCAAAATTATTAAGATGAACCAGATACAGTTACAATTTGAGCCTCTCATTTGATACCTCCTTATAAAATATTCATTTCTTTTGTATGCTATATATTATGAAAAATATTTTGATTTGTTACTGTTGCCAATTTATTATTGTTGTGGTATTATATTAGGGAATTAACAATATAAAATGTGAGGATAAAATGAAGGAAGAATTTATAAAATTACTTAAAGAAACAAATAGAGAAGGAATTGATGATTTACTAGAATTTTTGGATCATTCTGATTTCTATACAGCGCCAGCAAGTACAAGATTTCATGGCTCAAGAGAAAATGGACTTTTAGAACATAGTTTAAAAGTTTATGAAATATTAGATGAAAAAATAAAACATGCTCCAATAGAAATAAAAACACCGGAAGAATCAATTAGAATAATTGCTTTACTACATGATATATGTAAAACAAATTATTATTCTGTTGATTATAGAAATGCTAAAAATGAACTTGGAGTATGGGAGAAAGTTCCATATTATAAGATAAATGATACCATTCCTTATGGGCATGGAGAAAAATCTGTTATGATGATTAGTGAATTTATAAAATTGACTAATGAAGAAAAGTATGCAATTCGTTGGCACATGGGTTATACAGAACCAAAAGAATTATATTCAACAATTGGCTTGGCATATATCAAATATCCAATTGCACTTTTGACTCACGAAGCAGATCTCGAAGCAACATACTTTTTCGACACCTAGTAAAATTCAATATAAATAAAAATTACATAAATATTATTTGAAAAAATTCGTGTTTTTCGAAGCTTGAGGGCTGGTCGGATCTTCCTTAATTACCGATGGCTACGCTAAAAAGTTGTGTCGCCTGGGTTAGGGTCCCCGACACAACTTTTAGTAGCCAAAGCCCGAAACGAGAAAACCTAAGAATTTTTGAAAAAAATATTTATGTAATTAAATTTAAGAAATAAAAAAATAGAAAAATAAAAAAATAAAGCAAATAAAAAGGAGAAAAATAATGGCAAATATATTAGACACTTTAAAAGAAAGAGGATACATAGAACAATTAACAGATGAAGAAGGCTTACGCAAATTACTTGATGACAACAAAATTGCATTCTACATCGGCATAGATCCAACAGCAGATAGTTTGCATGTTGGACACTTTGTTTCACTTATGGTAGCATCTTATATGCAAAAAGCAGGACATACTCCAATTATTTTAATGGGTGGTGGTACTGCTAATATTGGTGATCCATCTGGAAAAACCGATATGAGAAAAATGCTTTCAAGAGAAGAAATTGATCATAATGTTGAATGTATAAAAAAACAAGTAGGTAGATTTTTAAGCTTTGAAGGAGAAAACAAGGCAATTATAGTTAACAATGCTGATTGGCTTAATGATTTAAACTATATTGATTTTATGAGAAAAATTGGTACACAATTTACAATAAGTAAAATGCTTGCTGCTGATTGTTATAAAAATAGATTAGCAAATGGCTTAACATTTTTTGAGATGGGCTATATGCTTATGCAATCTTATGATTTTTGGCACTTATACAACAAATATGGTTGCAAACTAGAAATGGGTGGAAATGATCAATGGTCAAATATCATTGGTGGTGTTAACCTTGTTAGAAAGTTTAATAAAAATGATTCTTACGGCTTGACTTTCAAACTTTTGACAACAAAAGAAGGAAAGAAAATGGGCAAAACAGAAAAAGGTGCCTTATGGCTTGACCCAGAAAAAACTTCTCCATATGAATTTTACCAATATTGGAGAAACATAGAAGATGCTTCTGTTAAAAATGTATTAAATATGCTTACATTTTTATCTACAGATGAAATAAATAAATTAACAGATGTTGAAGGTGAAGAGATAAATAAAGCAAAGAAAGTTGCTGCTTTTGAAATAACAAAAATTGTTCATGGAGAGCAAAATGCAATTGATGCTGAAAAAGCTGCAGATGCTTTGTTTTCTGGAAAAGGAAATATGGATACAATTCCATCTACAACAATAGAATCAAATTCATCAATACTTGATGCTATTATTAAAACAGGATTTGCTACATCAAAAGGGCAAGCAAGAACTTTAATTAATCAAGGTGGAATTTCATTAAATGATGAAAAGATATCTGATGTAAATTTAATTATTACAGATGATATGCTAAATAATGAATTGATTTTGAAAAAGGGCAAAAAAGGATTTACAAAATTAGTAAAATAATTATAAAATCATGTAAAATTTTTAATTAAGTTTTACATGATTTGTGCTATAAAAATAAAAAGGAGATTCAAATGAAAAAAAGTGAAATTATTTTAATTAGTGTTTTAGCAAGTATTTTAGTGGTCGTTATTATTGCAACACTTGTCATACTTCCCAAAACAGCTAAGGAAAGTGTAACAAATGAAACTAATGAAGTAGTTGATGTATCAACATTAGATATAAATCAGCCAACTTTGTTTACAGATACTTATAAAGAAAATAATTTAAATGTAAGCGTACAAAGAAAAAGCAATGGAAGTGTCACTTCTTGTTCATTTTCAAATGATGACAGACAAAGTGTAAAAAACATACAAAATGAAGTATCTAAATTAATAGAAAAATATTCTGATGAAAAGTACTATATTAACTTAAATCTTACAGGAAACTTTTCTAATATATTATCTCTATTAATAACAATAAATGATGCACAAGACAATAATAAAAAAGTTGGTTCATATTACTTAAATACTAGACTAGATACAGGAGAGAAATTGAATTTTGGAGATTTATTCATTTCAAATGAAGATGCAAAAAAAGTTTTTGAGAATTCTTTGAACAACATTGTTAGTTCGTTAAAAAATAAAAATAAATATTTAAATAGTGAAGAATTACAAACTTATGTTAGCCAAAACATAAGTGATTTTGAAAATGGAAAAGAATATCAATTTACAGTTTCACCTAATGATATTACTATATATAATTTAACAGCAGATAGAAGCTTGAGTGTTGGAGATGTATTACCAACTTATTTAAAAATAGATTTAACAAATTATGCAGAATATACAAATATATTTAAAAAATTTTCACAAGATATGAAGAGTGATTCAAATGAAATTTTAGCCTTTATGCCATTAGGGAAAAATGGAAATTACAATAAAGTGAATGATCAAACTATTTTGATACAATATTTTCCTGATGAATTTGACGAGTATTCAAATTTTTGCTCAACTGATATACAAGAATATAATCAAGACTATGAGAAAATGGATAATTCTAATTTGACTCGCGCAAAAATATTTGCTGCAGATGTTTTAAAAGATGCTCTTAATAATGATTCGTATAAAGTAATTGTACAAAATATTTACATTTCAAAGAGCGATAACAAGATTCATATTTCGCAAGAGGTGTATAAGATGAGTGATGAATTTTTCAATTCTTCTACTTTTACAAAAGAAATTGCTGATGCGAAAAAGGAGTACGGATTTTATGATTTGAACTTCTCAAATAGCAACGTAGAAACAGAAGCAAAATTCTATGAAAAGTAATATATTATATAATTTACATAATTAAATATTACAAAAATGTAATATAAAGCAAAAAATATCCTTTTTTCGACATTTCTAGACATCAGTTTCCATAATTCTCTTTGACTTTTTGACCATACCATGTTAAAGTCTAGTCATGTTAAGAAAAGTAGGTGATTAAATGATTTACCAAAACGATATTGCAAAACTAAAAAGTGATATTAGTAACAAATTAGGACAAAAGATAATTGTAAAAGGTTCACTTGGCAGAAGTAGATTATTTGAAAAGGAAGCTACAATTGAGAAGACTTATCCTAACATATTTGTAGTTAAGTATGAAGAGAATTCAAGAAATGTTTCTTATCAGTACAAGGATGTTCTTACAAGAACAGTTGAGGTTGATGTATTTGATGGACAAGGCTATAGCCCTATTGTGCCACCTTTGGAAAAAAGACACAAAAGAGTAAGATTAGCAAACGATGATGAAAATAGTGATGCTAATCAATTTACTCAAGAATTATAAACTGTACAAATGATGAAGTGTGCATTTAGTTATGCATGCTAATGTACTTTAGTAAAAGTATGCAAATGCATACAACTGAATACAAATGATAAAATGTACGCTAGAACTAGAGAATTTTATTCTCTAGTTCTTTTTTGCTTTTAACTGGAATATAATTTTAAAAATTTAATATAAAAGATTAGGAGGATTTTGAACTATGCAGTTGGAAGTAGAAAAAAACAATTTGAGTATTAATCAATTAGTAATACATAAAATTGAAAATGTTACAATAAGTGGAGATGCTATTGTGCCTGATAGCAAACCTGATGTGATGAATATTGTGATTTCGAATGGTTCTTCATGTAATATTTATAAGAAAGAACTTAATGATGGAAAGATTAGAGTAGATGGTTCTATTCCTGTTTATATCATTTATAATTCGAGCGTTGATAATAATAAAGTTACTGATGGACTTTTTCACTCACTTGATTTTTCGCAGGTTATTTCTTTGGAAAATGTTACGAGTGAAATGATTGAAAATAGTTCGATTAAATTGAATAATGTTAATTGTAAAATTATAAATGAAAGAAAAGTAAACATTGAGGCTGAAATTTCTTTTGATATTTATATTTATAATAATTCGAGTGAAGAGCATGTAAATAATATTAAGAATTGCAATCTTCAAAAGAGAGAAAGTAATATCACTTTGTGTTCTTTGTTTAATAAAGGAGAAACCAATGTTAGTGTTAATGATAAAATAGAAATTAATAGTCAAGATGATATTTCACAAATTTTAAATGTGTATAGTGAAATTTCAAAAGTGGAGACTAAAATTAGTTATAATAAGGTGTTAACAAATTCAAATTTGAATTTGAAAATTGCATATATTACAAAGGATGATAGAATTTGCTTTGCAAAGAAAAGTTTTCCTATTATGGGATTTGTTGATATGAAAGATGTGTCTGATAAAATTTTTTTAGATTCAAAGGTTGAAATGAAAAATATGACTGTTACACAAGACATTAATCAAACTCATATTATTAATGTTAGTGCCGAAATGAGAATTTGTATAATGGCATATGAAGAAAAGAGCGTTAGCATAATACAAGATTTGTATAGTACTAATAAGAATTTGGAGTGCACAACGAAAAGTGTAAATATTATAAATAGCAAATCGTGCTTTACTAAAATGTACAGCATTGATCAGAATGAAAATTTAAATATTGGTAATGAAAAAATTTATGATATGAATGCTAAATTTGTGCTTGATAAAGTTTCAAGAAGTGAAGGCACTGCTGAAATAAGTGGAAATGCTTGTTTTATATTTTTACATTCAACAAATGAAATGAAAGATATTGCTACAAAAAGAATTGATGTTCCTGTGAAGTGCAATGTTGATACAAAAAATGTAATTGAAAGTAGTTTGATTAATTTTGAATATAATATTTCAAATAATAATATGGAAGTTTTGAGTGATGGCAGTGTCCATATAAAAGTTGATTTTCAATTTGTTTTAAATTGCACAAATTTTACTAGTACGATGTTAATTAATAATGCAAAAGAAAGCGAAATTCCTATGAGTAATAAATATAATATGAGTATTTATTTTACAAGAAGTAACGATAATATGTGGGACATTGCTAAAAAGTACAATAGCACTTGCGAAAGTATAATGAAAATAAATGAGCTAAAAAGTGAAACTTTACAACCAGGAATGCAATTATTTATTCCTAGAGTTGTGAGCTAGAAACAAATATTAGAAAATAAGTGTGATTTCTAGAGAAAAATTAATTACAAAGCAAAAATAATAACTGCTAAAAAATTAAATTATACAAAATAAATAATGTTAGCAGATTATAAAATATATTATTTGAAAAATAAAATTAAAAAATTCCTTGAAAATGCTTGACTTTTTGAAGAAAATGGTGTAAAGTATAAATGCTTTACACCATTATTCGTTATGAATGAATTACATTATTATAAAAATATTTATTATAAATTGATTATGAAGTAATATGAAATTTATAATTATGAAACATAAAGAAGCGAATTCAATAAGCAAGAAATTTGCAAAGGAGTTCAATTATGGAAAAACATGTTGAAGTAAGTTTGCTGTTACAGATATATGGAAAACTGCTAACAGATAAACAATATAAAGTTTTAAAATATTATTATAATGATGATCTTTCATTATCAGAAATTGGTGAAAACTTAAACATCTCAAGACAAGCAGTTAGAGATTTAATTAAGAAAGGAGAAACCAAACTTTTCGATTTTGAAAAGGCACTTAAAATAATGAAAAAGACACAAAAAAATGAAGAAACACTACAATTAGTATTTGCTCAAATTAGTCAAATAAAAAAAGAATCATCAGATAAAAAAGTAGAAAAAATACTTAATGAAGTACAAAAAGAATTAAGTTTGATAGCTTAATATAAAAGGAGGAAATGCAGATGGCTTTTGAAGGCTTATCAGAAAAATTACAAGCATTCACAAGGAAACTTAGTGGAAAAGCAAGAATAACTGAATCAGATTTAAATGATATGTTAAGGGAAGTTAAACTTGCTTTGCTTGAAGCAGATGTTAATTACAAAGTCGTAAAAGAATTTGTAGCAAACATTCATGATAAGGCTTTGGGAGCAGATGTATTGAAATCATTAACACCAGGTCAACAAGTTATTAAAATCGTAAAAGATGAACTTGTTGAACTACTTGGTGGAACAGATTCAAAAATTGCATTCAGTCCAAATCCTCCAACAGTAATAATGATGATTGGCCTTCAAGGTAGTGGTAAAACTACAACTGCTGGAAAACTTGCAAATTTGCTTAGAAAACAAGGCAAAAAACCATTGCTTGTTGCATGTGATATTTACAGACCAGCTGCTATTGATCAGCTAGAAACAATTGGAAAAGAATTAAACATTCCAGTTTATTCAAATAGAAATGAAAAAAATGTTGTAAAAATAGCCACACAGTCAAAAGAAGTTGCAATAAGCAAACTTTGCGATACTATTATTCTAGATACAGCAGGACGTCTTCAAATAGATGAAGCTTTGATGCAAGAATTAAAAGAAATAAAAAAATATGCAAAGCCACATGAAATACTTTTAGTAGTTGATGCTATGACAGGTCAAGAGGCTGTAAATGTTGCAGGAAAGTTTAACGAAGATTTAGGAATTGATGGAATTGTTCTTACAAAACTTGATGGCGATGCACGTGGTGGTGCAGCATTATCAGTTAAAAAAGTTACAGGTAAACCTATTAAATTTATAGGAACAGGCGAAAAACTTAATGAAATAGAAGAATTTCATCCAGATAGAATGGCTTCAAGAATTCTTGGAATGGGCGATGTTCTTTCACTAATAGAACAAGCCGAAGAAAAATATGATGTAGAAGAAGCAGAAAAACTTGCTAAAAAATTAAGCAAAAATAAAGGCTTTGATTTGAACGACTATTTAGCACAATTAAAGCAAGTAAAGAAAATGGGTTCTTTCTCATCACTATTAAAAATGATTCCAGGAATGAGTAAATATAATGTCAAAGTTGATGACAAAGAATTTGATAAAATCGAAGCAATGATTTCTTCAATGACAAACGAAGAAAGAACAAATCCTAAAGTACTTAATGGTCAAAGAAGACTAAGAATCGCAAAAGGAAGCGGTACTCAAGTACAAGATATAAATAAATTCATGAAAACTTTTGAAATGACACAAGACATGATGAAAAAAGTTAAATCAGGAAATCTTGATCCAAGAATGAAGAAAATGATGAAAAGCATGAATTTAGATCAAATGTCTGAAGAGGACTTAAAGAAATTGGAAGACAAATTAAAGTAGTTATAATGAACTATTAAGTAGATTTTCATATATTGGTTTTATTGATCCTGCAAGGGGCATAAAATCAATATATGAAAATCGAAACATATAGTCTTATATATATAAATTTTTAGAGGAGGCGAAAAGCATGGTAAAAATCAGATTAAGAAGAGTTGGAGCAAAAAAAGCACCTTTTTACCACATTGTAGTTGCTGATTCAAGAAAATCTAGAAATGGAAAAATCATTGAACAAATTGGAACATTTGATCCAATGACAACTCCTGAAAAAATAGATCTAGATACTGAAAAAGTAGAACAATGGATTAAAAACGGAGCACAACCAACAGACACAGTTAAAGCTTTAATAGATAAAGCAAAGAAAAATTAAGGAGTATATTATGGATGATATATTAAAATTAATTATTGAAAGTCTTGTTGAAAACAAAGATGCAATATCAATTGAAAAAGAAGAAAACGATTACAAAATTACTTACAAAGTAAAGGTTGATAACTCTGAAATGGGAAAAGTAATTGGTAAAAATGGCAGAATAGCTACTGCTGTTAAAACACTTATGCAATCAGTTGGAGCAAAAGATCATAAAAAAGTATTTGTAGAATTTATTGATTAGTAGGAGTATTCTATGATAGAAGTTGGTAAATTTGTAAATACTTTTGGAATCAAAGGCGAAATAAAAGTTTATCCATATGTTAGTTATTTTGAAGATTTAAAGTCATTCAATTTAAATAACAAAAAAATGGAGATTGAAAAAATCAGATTCAAGAAAAATGTTTATATAGTAAAAATCAAAGGAATTGATGATATCAATGAAATTGAAAATTTAAAAGGTAGCACATTGACTATTGATGAAGATGAAAAGCCAAAGCATTCTAATAATGAATACTATATTGAAGATATTATCGGATTTGATGTATTTGATGATAAAGGTAACAAGTTAGGAAAATTAGATGATGTTTTCAATACGGGTGCTAATGACATATATGAAGTTGGAGATATTTTATTACCTGCAATTGATGATGTTATAAAAGAAGTTGATCTTGATAATAAAAAAATAATTGTTCATTTAATAAAAGGACTAATATAAAATCTAATTTAATTAAATATATTTGAATTGTATATTTATAAAAAATTGATTTAAGAAGATTGAATTAAAGGATTAATTTGAAAGGTTTGATTAAATGAAATTTGATATTTTAACACTCTTCCCAGAAATGTTTACACCTTTAAAGGAAAGCATAATTGGAAGAGCAACAGAAAATAAATTTTTAGATATTAATTTAATCAATATAAGAGATTTCTCAAAGGACAAGCAAAAACATGTAGATGATACACCTTATGGCGGAGGAGCCGGAATGGTTATAAAACCTGATGTTGTATATGATGCATATAATTCTATAGAAGATAAAGAAAATGCAAAAGTGATTTACTTGTCGCCAAAGGGAAAAACTCTTAACCAAAAAATGGTAACAGATTTATCCAAAGAAAAACATTTAATTTTATTATGTGGACATTATGAGGGAATTGATCAAAGGGTATTAGACAAAATTGTTGATGAAGAAATTTCAATAGGAGATTATGTTCTAACAGGTGGAGAGTTACCAGCAATGGTACTTATAGATAGTGTTTCAAGATATGTTGAAGGAGTTTTAAGTAATGATTCAACTAAAGAAGAAACATTTTCAAATGATTTGTTAGAATACCCACAATATACTAGACCAGTTGAATTTCAAGGTGAAAAAGTTCCAGAAATTTTACTTTCAGGAAATCATCAGGAAATTGAAAAGTGGAGAAAAGAAAAATCTTTAGAGGAAACTTTAAAGAAAAGACCAGATTTGATTTCTGGCAAGAAACAAGAATAATAAATCCAAAATTATTCGTTTAGTAATTTAAAGAATAGTTTAAAATTTATTCATTTAGAAAATGATGTTATTTTAAATTTATTCAAAAAATATTTTAAAATTTAAAGAAAGGAAAATAAAATCATGGATATAATAAAATCAATTGAACATGAACAATTGAAGAGTACAATTCCTGATATTAAAATTGGTGATACAGTAAGAGTTCATCAAAGAATTAAAGAAGGAAAAAGAGAAAGAATTCAAGTGTTCGAAGGAATTGTTATTAAAAAACAAAATGGTGGATTAAATGAAACATTCACAGTTAGAAAAATTTCTTATGGAGTAGGAGTTGAAAAAACATTTTTAGTTCATTCTCCATTAGTAGAAAAAGTTGAGTTAGTTAGAGTTGGAAAGGTTAGAAGAGCAAAATTATACTATCTAAGAGATAGAGTAGGTAAAGCTTCTAAGACAAAGGAAGATATCGGAGCTAACTTAAAGAGAGAAGATCTTGTTATTAAGGAAGAAGTTCCAGAAGTACCTGCTGAAGATACAACAGCTACAACAGAAGCACCAGTAGCAGAAGCAACTGAAACAACAGAGGCTCCAGTAGCAGAAGCAACTACTGAAACAGCTGAAGTAAAAGAAGAAGCTACAGAAGCAAAAGCAGAAGAAGCTGATACAACTTCAGAAGAAAACAAATAATTTTATTTTTGAATTATTGAAAATAGATTTATGCATATTTAAGCTATAAGTCTATTCAAATAATAAATAGATTTTTATTTTGAAAGCATATGCTTATAAAAAATAAAAATAGATTTATAGTTAAAACTATAAAATTTTAATTAATATATTTTAGTTTACTTGACTAATTAAATTTAGTTAAATATGGAAAGGAAACAGATGAAACAGTTAAGAAAAACAAAAATAATTGGTACAATAGGACCAGCAAGTGAAAGCGAAGAAATGCTTACAAAATTAATGAAAGCAGGATTAAATGTATGCAGAATTAATTTCTCACATGGTGGATATGAAGATAATGCTACAAAAATTGAAACAATAAAAAAGTGCAGAGATGAATTAGGATTACCTATTTCACTTTGCCTTGATACAAAGGGACCAGAAATTAGAACTGGAAAAATGGAATCAGGAGATCAAAAAATTGTTATTAATGAAGGTCAAGAATTTACATTTGTTAATGAAGATATAATTGGTGATAACACAAAAACTAGTGTATCATACAAAAATCTTTACAATGATGTTAAACCTGGAACAATAATTTTAGTTGATGATGGTGCAATCGAATTCGAAGTTAAAGAAATTAAAGACAAAGATATAGTTTGCACTGCAAAAAATACTGGAAGATTAGGCCAAAGAAAGACTATGAACGTTCCAGATGCAAAACTTGAGTTACCAGCATTATCTGAAAAAGATATTGATGATATTACAAAAGGAATTAAAGCAGGATTTGATTATATATTTGCTTCTTTTGTAAGAAGAGCTGATGATGTTAATCAAATTAGAAAATTACTAGATGATAATGGCGGCTCTCGTGTTGGAATTATTTCAAAAATAGAGAGTAAAGAAGGAATTGATAACTTTGATGAAATCCTTGAATTATCAGATGGTATCATGGTTGCTCGTGGAGACATGGGTGTTGAAATACCAATGGAACAAGTTCCTATCGTTCAAAAGAAAATAATTAAAAAATGTAACGAAGCAGGAAAAATTGTTATCACAGCTACTCAAATGATGGAATCAATGACTGAAAATCCACGTCCTACAAGAGCTGAAGTTTCAGATGTTGCAAATGCTGTATATGATTTAACTGGATGCATTATGCTTTCAGGAGAATGCGCAATGGGTAAATTCCCAGTTGAGTGCGTTGAAGATATGGTTAAAATTTCTACAACAATTGAAAGTGACTTAAAATATTGGAAGAGATTTGAATCAAAGGGTAATTTACATTATGATTCATTAAAAGGAAAAATTGCATATTCTGCATGTGATACTGCAAAAGATATCAAAGCAGATGCAGTTGTGGCTTATACACATTCAGGAGTTACTGCAAGTTATCTTTCAAGTTGCAGACCTAAATGCCCAATTATTGCAATTACTGATGACAAGAAAACATATTATAAATTAGGCTTAGTACAAAATGTTTATGCAATTTATGAAGAACCACAAGCAAGAATTGATGATACAATTGGAAAGGGAATTCTTGAACTTGAACAAAAAGGAATCCTTGAAAAAGGCGATAAAATTGTAATTGCTGGTGGAGATAAGATTTTACCTCTTGAAAAACAAAGTGCTACATTAGGTGGAATTATGATTATATAATTTTTTAAATGTATTTCATGAAGAATTTCATTTGCAAAGTTGAATTTGCATATGGAATTCTTTGTGAAATACAAATTTTTAAAATGGAAGAAAAGAGGAAAATAACATGGTAAATGATATGGAAACAATCGTTAATCTATGCAAAAGTAGAGGATTTATTTACCCAGGCTCTGAAATTTATGGCGGTTTAGCAAACACTTGGGACTATGGCCCAATTGGTGTTGAACTAAAAAACAACATAAAAAATATTTGGAGAAAAAAGTTCATACAAGAAAGAAAAGACATTGTAGGACTTGATGCTGCAATATTAATGAACCCAGAAACATGGGTCGCATCTGGACATTTATCAAGCTTTTCAGATCCTTTAATAGATTGCAAAAATTGCAAAACAAGACATAGAGCAGATAAATTAATAGAAGCCTATGCACATGATAAAGGCGAAGATTTAGTAGCAGATGGTTGGTCAGATGAAAAACTTGTAAATTACATAAAAGAAAATAAAATACCTTGCCCAAATTGTGGAAAATGTGATTTTACAGATATTAGAAAATTCAATCTTATGTTCAAAACATTTCAAGGTGTTACAGAAGATACAACTTCTACAATTTATCTAAGACCAGAAACAGCACAAGGAATTTTTGTTGATTTCAAAAATGTATTAAGAACAACAAGAAAGAAAATGCCAATGGGAATTGCACAAGTTGGAAAAGCATTTAGAAATGAAATAACACCTGGAAACTTTACATTTAGAACACGTG
>CAYWAH010000003.1:0-58097 GCA_964456505.1 uncultured Clostridium sp.
CATATTTAGAGATAATATTTTCAGATAATAAAGCTTTTATTATTACTTCAATTTCCAATGTATATTTTAAAAATATATATCTAATATTTTTATCGAAAGAATATAATGCAAATATTTCATCAAAAGTAACGTTTTTCTTATAATTACCATTTGCATCTTTAAAAACATCTTTATAAGTATTAACAATTGAATAGTAAGAATATTTCTTAATTTTTTCTAAGGCTTCTTCCTCGTTTGAAATAATTACGCCTTTATCTCTAAGTAGTGTTATCAATTCTTTTAATGTTTTTGGTTCTTTTAATACAACCTCCCATATATTAAAACGACCTAGGGCTTCGAAAGTTTCCTAGGTAGTAATCATTTATTATAATACAATATATACATGCTTTTGTCAAGGTAGATATAGAAAATTTAATTAAAATATTCTATTCCCAAAAAGCAAAAAAAACTTGACTTTTGGGAATAGAATGTTATTTTTTAAATCTTTAAATGTATTGTAATACCAAATTATCAAGCTTAATAAAATGACTTAATTTTATAATATGCATGATATCACATGTATATTAATGGAATAATAATGTAAAAATTAAAAGTTCAAAACAATAATTGTAATATACCAAGAAAAATGTTATAATAGAACCATATAAATATAGAGTTATATTAAATATTGGGAGAAATTCTATGGATGATAATACAGAAAATGTTCGAGAAGATGATAGTTACATTTTAGATGGAATAAACAATAATACTTATAATTTATTTTTTGGAGACGACGAAAATCTACCAGAAGAACGTTGGGGAGACCTTCAAAAATATATGGCTTGGCGTACAATAAGTCATTTTACTATGTTCACTGATGATATATCAATGGAAGAAATTCAATCTATGAGTGATGAAAAATTATTACTTAATTATAAATTCATAACTAAGAAAGATGACATAACTTATAAGTATGATGATGGCACTCAAATGTATGAATTTATTAAGATGTCTGACTATTATTTAAGCGATAATTTAAAGAAAGAACTTCAATCGGAAGAAAGATATGGGAAATGTGGAAAAGCGGTTGATATATGTGATGTCACTAAAAACAGCAATGTGATTTTTGGATATTATACTGCAGGGCCTCAAAAAATTTCACATTTTATTATAGAATATGCAGGTGGTAAAAATTTATATGTTGGTGACTATACTATGAATGCAATTATGCCAAAGAAACAATATTATGAGTTGACTGCATTTGAAGAACAAGGAAAAGTTTCACATGATGATTTGATTAATGATTACAAAACTAGAACGCCTCCATATTTGAGCGACAAAGTTTATGTTGCTTTTAGAAATGAGATAATGAACGAAATTAAAAGCAAACCAAATATTTTTGGAAAAAGTGAAAGCGGCACAAAACTTTATGAAAAATTAAAGAAACTATCAGAAGAAAAAGAGATAGAATAAAAATAATTTTTTTTAAGAGAAGATATTAGATTATGGAAATTTATAATATAAAAGATAAAATGGAATATCTTAAAGAAGTTTGTGAGCTTACAGAAAGAGAATGGGGCAAATATAATAGCGAAGAAGAGTTCAATGAAAAAGTTAATAAAAAAATTGAAAAGGTTAAAAAACTAATTAATGCAAATGATTATTGCAAATTGATATTACTTGATAAAAACAAGTTGGTTGGATTTATTTCAATCTTTCCAAATGATTGTACAGAAAAAGAAAAATTAAAACCTTGGTACTCAACTATGTATGTAAAAAAAGAATATAGAGGAAAAGGATATTCAAAGTTACTTAATACAGCCATTCTAAAAAAGGCAAAAGAAATGCAATACTCAAAAATTTATTTAAAAACCAATCTTAATAATTATTATGAAAAGTTTGGCGCAATATATATGGAAACATTAAAAAGTGGAGAAAAGTTATACTATATCCCACTTAAAGAAAAATAAAAAAATTGGAGATAATTATGATTTATATTGTTAGACATGGGCAAACTGATTGGAACGTAAAACATATTACTCAAGGACAAACAGACACAAAACTAAATTCAAATGGAATCAAACAAGCAAAGGAAGTTTCTGAAAAAATATCGAATTTGAAAATTGATAGAATTATTTCTTCAGATTTAGCAAGAACATATATGACTGCCCAAATTATAAATGAAAAATTTAACAAAGTAATCGAAAAAGATAAGAGATTAAGAGAATTTAATTATGGTAAATTGGAAGGAATTTCAAGAGATGAAATAACACAAGAAATGTGGGAAAAATTTAATGAAAATCCTAAAAAATTTAATGCAGAAACTCCTCACGAGATATTTGATAGAATAAAAAGTTTTATTGATGAATTAAAAGATGAAAATCTAAATACAAATTTTTTAATTGTTACACATGGTGGACCAATAAGAATGATTGATTACTATTTAAACAATGGAAATAATTTTGATAGCAAGCAGTTTTTAGAAATCTATGCAGATAAGAAAATAAATAATCTTGAACTTTTTACAATTAATGAAAAAATGAAATTTGAAAAGTATGCTTTGTAAAACCAAAAAATTGCAAAAAATGGAAAAAGTTATTGACAAATGGTATAAAAAATAGTATTATAAATATAATAGAAATAGATATTTAATATCTATTTACAGCAAAAAATCAGGTGAACCCTACCAATAAGTGGGAGCTGTAAAATCTAAGAGGTAAAGATCTAGATCTTTACCTCTTTATATATTTTAGGAGGAAATATTGAAGCTTTATTCAGTAAATGACAATTACATAAATTATTTAAGAAAGTTTGATAATAAGGTATATGATAATAAAGAAAATAATAGAAAAGTTATGAGAAAGTATTTAGGAATAGTTTTGAAAATAAATAAACTAAATTATTATATCCCAATGTCATCTCCTAAAAAAAGTGATTATTATAGTGATAATACAATTAGAAAATCTATTATTCCTATAATAAGGGTTATATCATATGAAGAAGTTAGCAATATACCAGTATTAAAAGGCACATTAAGAATTAGTAATATGATTCCTGTACCAGATAGTGAACTAATTTTATATGAACCTAAATATGAAAAGAACAAAAATTATAAAATATTGG
Organism: uncultured Clostridium sp.; assembly: GCA_964456505.1. Lineage (GTDB taxonomy): Bacteria > Bacillota > Clostridia > TANB77 > CAG-508 > CAG-793. The sequence continues at coordinate 3,103 of CAYWAH010000003.1, forward strand.
TAGAAAAAGAACTTGAATTTATTGATAAAAATGAGCAATTGATAAAGAAATATGCAAATATAATATATAATCAAAAAATTAAAAAATATAATGTTACATATATAAAAAATGTTGTTGACTTTAAACTTTTAGAAGAAAAATGCAGAGAATATAAACATTTTTATAAAAGAAATAATCTATAGTAGGAGGATTTTGCTTATGTCTTCTGTAACACAAAGAATTAAAGAAATTAAACAACCATATGGTGGATATTTAAAACCATCAGAATTTGAAAGAATAGAACTCACAGATGAAATTAAACTTAATGATAATGAAAATATTAATGCTGGATTGGTTGGCTTGGCTGTTGATTATTTAACAAGATATCAAATGGGTACTGATTTAGAAGAAGCATTTAAATTTTCTTTGATGGGAGCAAAAATTATTAATGAGTTGCCATATGCAGAAAAGCTACTAAATAATATAAAAGGATTAGATAATAATTCAATTAGCAATGCATGCAAACTAGTTGGTTATGATGTATGTTATAGAAGTAATCCACTAGCTTATAGACCTGTAAATGATATAAATCCTGATGAAGACACAATTAAAAATATTAAGATAATGGTCAATAGAGGAATAAGATTTTTAAAGAATATGGGCCGGTTATTAAGGATGGCTTTACATTTGAAGGTGGATACACCAATACAATAAATACTGGGGACGGAGACTTTTTAACAAATGATACACTATGGGATTTTAAGGTTAGTGTTAATAAGCCTACAGCATCAAATACTTTACAATTGTTAATTTATTACATTATGGGGAAACATTCTATACATAATGAGTTTGATAATATTAAATATATTGCAATTTTTAATCCAAGATTAAATTGCATATATAGGAAGGCAATTAAAGATATTCCAAATGAAACAATAAAAGAAGTTGAAAGAAATGTAATAGGATATTATAACTTTAAAAGTGATTATAATTATAATACCAGTAATTTAGGCAACCAAGGAATTTTATATATGCCAGAAATAATGAGATATTTAAATTGCTCAAGACATATGGTTATGAAATATTATACACAAGATGGGTTACCTTTATTTAAAGAAAAAAATAGATATTGCATTTGCATTCAAGACCTTTTTCAATGGAAAGAGAAAAAGAAAGAAAAAGATAGAAAAAATCAAATATTTGCATTTTCTATATCAATAGCTTTTTGTGCTATCGCCATAATTCTTATTGCCTTTATCTTTGAGAAGACTAAAATATAAAGTAATTAATTACAAATTGCTAATAAATTTTTTTATTAATTATTTTTAGATAATCCTAAAAAATATTCAAAAAGGCTTGATTTATTTTACTTATGTGATATAATATAAAGGCTTTTTAGCATATATATGAGGAGTGAAAGAAAAATGAGTTTGAAAAAAGAAACAACAAAAAACAAGAATGAATTAAAATTAACAATTACTGTAGAAGCAGCTAAATTTGATGAAGCCATTATGAATGTATTCAAAAAGAGTGCTAAATATTTTAATATTCCTGGATTCAGAAAAGGAAAAGCACCATTTAAAATAGTTGAAAAATATTATGGAGACAGCATTTTCTATGAAGATGCATTCAATGATTTAGTTCCATCAGTTTATGATGAAGAAATAAAAAAGAACAATATTGAGGCAGTATCTAGACCACAAATAGATGTAGTTCAAATGGAAAAAGGCAAGGACCTAATTTTTACAGCAATAGTAAATACAAAGCCAGAAGTTGAACTAGGAAAATATAAAGGTGTTAGCATAAAGAAAATTGAATATCCTGTAACAGATAAAGATGTTGATGATGAAGTAAATCATGCCGCTGAACATAATGCTAGAATGGTTACAATTGAAGATCGTCCAGTTAAAAAAGATGATTCTGTTAACATTGATTTCAAAGGATATGTTGATGGCAAAACTTTTGATGGTGGAGAAGCTGAGGGACAACAATTAGTAATTGGAAGTAATACATTTATTCCTGGATTTGAAGACCAAATAATTGGAATGAAATTAAATGAAGAAAAAGATATTAAAGTAACTTTCCCTAAAGACTATTTCACAAAAGAATTAGCAGGAAAAGATGCTACATTCCATGTAAAATTGAATTCAATTTCAGAAAAACAATTGCCTAAAATAGATGATGAATTTGCTAAAGATGTTAGTGAATTTGATACATTGGCTGATTATAAGAAAGACATAAAAGAAAAGAAAACTAAATATAACAATGATCAAGCCAAGAATGAAATGGAAGACGCTGCATTAGAGGCAGTTTGCAAAGATATGAAGGTTGATATTCCAGCAGGAATGATTGAACTTGAAATAGACAATATGGAAGAAAACATTGCTCAAAGACTTGAAATGCAAGGACTTAAATATGAACAATATTTGAAACTAACAGGCAAAACTCAAAAAGAAGTTAGAGATGAGTTCAAACCAGATGCTGAAAAGAATATAAAAACTAGATTAGCTTTGGAAGCAATTGTTAAACAAGAAAAAATCAAACCAGATGAAAAATATGTAAATGATAAGATCAAAGAAATGTGCGAACAATATGGAAGAAAAGAAGAAGAATTGAAGAAGAACGAGAGTGTTATCAAATACTTGGAACAATCTTCTCAAAATGAACAAGCAGTTAAATTAATTATGGATAATGTTAAATATACTAAATAGTTTTTGAAAAAAGTTTGGTTTTTACCAAACTTTTTTTGACTAATATATTTAATATGTTCTAAATGTGAAATTTAATTGAAAAGGTTGATAAAATTTTATAAAAACTATATAATAAGAAAAGTTAAAAAAGAAAGGACGTTATAAACATGAAAGATTTAAATGATAGTTTAGTACCTTATGTAATTGAACAAACATCAAGAGGAGAAAGATCATATGATATTTTCTCAAGATTATTAAAAGATAGAATTATATTTTTAAGTGAGGATGTAAATGCTACAACAGCAAGTTTGACAATTGCTCAATTGTTATTCCTTGAATCAGAAGATCCAGAAAAGGAAATTTCTTTTTACATAAATTCACCTGGAGGATCTGTTACAGATGGACTTGGTATAATTGATACTATGAATTATATTAAATGCCCTGTTACAACAATCTGCGTTGGCATGGCTGCTAGTATGGGTGCATTACTTTTGACTTCTGGAACAAAGGGTAAGAGATTTGCTTTACCTAATTCTGAGATTTTGATTCATCAACCATTGATTGGTGGACAAGGTGGCGGAATCTCTGGTCAAACAACAGAAATTAAAATTCAAGCTGATCAAATGGTTAAAACAAGAGATAGAATCAACAAGATAATTAGTTCTACTACTGGAAAACCAATTGACCAAGTTGAAAGAGACACAGAAAGAGATCATTATATGACTGCTCAAGAGGCTCTTGAATATGGATTGATTGATGGAATTATGGATAAAAGAAAATAGTTTTAGGAGAGTTTGATGGCAAAAAAAATTGATGAAATTGTTAAATGTTCTTTTTGTGGCAAGTCACAAAAGGATGTAAAAAAAATAATTGAAGGACCTAGAGGTGTATACATTTGTGATGAATGTATTCAAGCATGTGAAAGCATATTGGCTACAGATGAATTAGAAAATTATGAGCCTAAATATACTTTGAATAATGAAATTAATTTACCTACTCCAGAAAAAATTAAGCAGGAGCTAGATGAGTATGTAATTGGACAAGATGATGCAAAGAAAACTCTTTCTGTTGCAGTATATAACCATTACAAAAGAATTAACAACGAGGTTGAATTTGATAATGATGATGTTGAAATTCAAAAGAGTAATGTTTTACTTCTTGGACCAACTGGCTCAGGAAAAACATATTTAGCACAAACACTTGCTAAAATACTTGAGGTTCCTTTTGCAATTGCTGATGCTACCACATTAACTGAAGCAGGATATGTTGGAGAGGATGTAGAAAACATTCTTTTAAAACTTATTCAAGCTGCAGATTATGATATAGAAAAGGCTGAAAGAGGAATAATTTATATTGATGAAATCGATAAGATTTCAAGAAAATCTGAAAATCCATCAATAACAAGAGATGTAAGTGGAGAGGGAGTTCAACAAGCATTATTGAAAATTGTTGAAGGAACAGTTGCGTCTGTTCCACCACAGGGAGGTAGAAAACATCCTCGCCAAGAGCTAATTCAAATAGACACATCAAATATTTTGTTTATTTGTGGTGGTGCTTTTGAAGGAATCGAAAAAATAATTGAAGAGAGAATTGGCAAAAAAGTAATTGGCTTTGGTGCTGAAACACAAGATGCTAAAACAATGAGCAAAGACAAAATAATGGAACATTTACAATCAGAAGATTTGCTTAAGTTTGGAATTATTCCTGAATTTGTTGGAAGACTTCCAATCGTTACAACACTTCATCAATTAGATAGAAAAGCACTTATTGACATTATGACAAAACCAAGAAATGCCTTGACAAAACAATACAAAAAATTGCTTGCGATTGATGGCGTTGAACTTGAATTTGAAAATGATGCTTTGGAAGCAATTGTCGACAAAGCCATTAAGAGAAAAACAGGTGCGAGAGGGTTGCGTTCAATAATGGAAGAAACAATGAGAGATATTATGTATGAAATACCTTCAAATCCAAAGATTGTAAAATGCATAATAACTAAAGAAACTGTTGAAAACAAAGCAAATCCTAAATTGGTATTAGATGAATCGAGAGAATCTAATAAAGTAAAAAAATCAGATAATATGAAAAAAGACGAAGAAGAAAGCGCATAGAATTTAAATAATTAAAGGAGTTTTAAATGGCACTGGATAAGATAATAGTAAAAGGCGCAAAAGAACATAATCTAAAAAATATTGATATAGAAATTCCTAAAGATAAGCTGGTTGTTATAACCGGCTTATCTGGCTCTGGAAAGTCTTCTTTGGCTTTTGATACATTGTATGCTGAAGGTCAAAGAAGGTATGTTGAAAGTTTATCTTCATATGCAAGACAATTCCTTGGAATAATGGACAAACCAAAGGTTGATTCTATTGATGGGCTTTCTCCTGCTATTTCAATTGACCAAAAAACCACTTCAAGAAACCCACGTTCAACTGTTGGGACTGTAACAGAAATTTATAATTACATTCGTTTGCTATATGCTAGAGTTGGTGTTGCATATTGTCCAAATTGTGGCACTAAAATTGAAAAGCAATCTGTCGATCAAATTGTTGATGATATTTTAAAACTTGATGAAGGCACAAGAATTCAAGTGTTAGCACCAATTGTTAAAAATAAAAAAGGCGAATATAAAAAATTGCTTGATACCTATGAAAGAGAAGGATATGTTAGAGCAATAATTGATGGCGAAAACATTGAACTTAGCGATGATTACACAATTGACAGAAAGAAAAAACACACTATAGATATTGTTATTGATAGATTAGTTGTGAAAGAAGGAATCAGAGCAAGATTGACTGAATCTGTTGAAATTGCAATGAAAGATGCAGATAATCTTGTAAAAATTGATTGCCCTGGAACTGAAAAAGACAAATTATATAGTGGTAATTATTCATGCCCTAATTGTGGTTTTTGTTTTCCGGAATTGTCTTCAAGGCTTTTCTCATTTAATAATCCTGAAGGCGCTTGCCCTGATTGTACTGGTATTGGTTACTTGATGAAAATGGATGAGGATTTACTAATACCTGATAAAACCAAAACTCTTTACGATGGTGTAAAATGCTTTGGTGCTAGTACAATGAAAAAAGGCGAAACAATGGCTAAGATGTATTTCGAGTCAATTGGAAAACATTATGGTGTAGATATTACAAAGCCAATTAAAGATTTGCCAAGATGGTTTATGGATAAAATAATGTATGGTACAGGCGACGAAATTATTGATTTCAAATATGAGAGCCCATTTGGTATTAGAAAAAATAGTATTCCATTTGAAGGTGTTATTCCAACACTTGAAAGAAGACATAGAGAAACAAAATCTCAAGGAATGATTCAATTTTATGAATATTATATGAGCGAAAAGGAATGCCCAACATGCCATGGAGCTAGATTAAGACCAGAAGCACTATCTGTAAAAGTCGGCGAAAAAAATATTAAAGAACTTACTGATATGCCAATAATTGCCATTAAAGATTATTTATCAAACTTAAAATTATCAGAGAAAAATGCAATGATTGCAGAGCAAATTTTGAAAGAAATTGATTCAAGATTGCAATTCTTAATTGATGTTGGACTTGATTATTTAACTCTTTCACGTAGTGCCTCAACACTTTCTGGTGGAGAGTCACAAAGAATAAGACTTGCAACACAAATAGGTTCAGGTTTAACAGGTGTAATGTATATACTTGATGAGCCTAGTATCGGTTTGCATCAAAGAGATAATAATAAACTAATTGCAACATTGAAGAAATTGAGAGATTTAGGAAATACTGTAATTGTCGTTGAACATGATACAGATACAATGTTTGCAGCTGACCAAGTAATTGATATTGGCCCAGGTGCTGGTGTACATGGCGGATATGTAATGGCACAAGGAACAGCTGAAGAAATATCAAAAGTAAAAGATTCTATTACAGGCCAATATTTGTCTGGAAGAAAGCAAATTGAAGTTCCAAAGAAGAGAAGAAAAAATACAGGAAAATACCTTGAAATTGTAAAAGCCACAGAACACAATTTGAAAAATGTAACAGTAAAAATTCCACTAGGTCAATTTGTATGCGTTACAGGTGTATCTGGTTCTGGAAAAAGTACATTAGTAAATGATGTTTTATATAATAACATTTACAAAATTTTCAATAAAACAAATCAAAAAGTTGGAAAATGCAAAGAAATTAAAGGCATTGAAAATATTGATAAGGTAATAAATATTGATCAATCTCCAATTGGTAGAAGTCCAAGGTCAAACCCTGCAACATATACAGGCGTGTTTGATCTTATTAGAGATGTTTTTGCTAATACAAATGAAGCAAAAATGAGAGGTTATTCAAAAGGTAGATTTAGCTTTAATGTACCTGGCGGTAGATGTGAATCTTGCCAAGGCGATGGAATAATCAAAATCGAAATGAATTTTTTATCAGATGTGTATGTTCCTTGCGATGTATGTCATGGAAGCAGATATAATAGAGAAACTTTGGAAGTTAAATACAAGGGAAAATCTATTGCAGATGTACTTGATATGACAGTTGAGGAGGCTCTTACATTTTTTGAAAACATACCAAGTATAAAAAGAAAAATTCAAACCTTAAATGATGTAGGATTAGGCTATATTAAGTTAGGACAACCATCTACAACTTTATCAGGTGGAGAGGCTCAAAGAGTAAAATTGGCAACAGAACTTTCACGTGCTTCAACAGGAAAAACTTTGTACATTCTTGATGAACCTACTACGGGCTTACATTTGGATGATGTAAATAGACTTGTTGAAATTTTACAAAGATTGGTTGACAAAGGCAACACAGTACTTGTAATTGAGCATAATCTTGATTTAATAAAAACAGCAGATTACATTATTGATTTAGGGCCAGAAGGAGGAGAACGTGGTGGCGAAATTATTGCCGTTGGTACACCAGAAAAAGTTGCACAAAATGAAAATAGTTATACAGGCGAATTTTTAAAACCATATTTGGAGAAAAATATATGAGCAAAGACAAACATATTGTAATTGGAATTGAAGGAGAAGTTTCATCAGGAAAAACTTCGATTTGCAATGAATTGATAAATAAAATAAATAATGCAGTTTTCCTTGATGGGGGAGCAATTTACAGAGGACTAGTAATGGCTGTGAAGAAAAACAAGGCAAAACTAGTGTGGATATTTTTAAAAAACAAGATTCTAAAACTTTTTGGTAAAAAAGGACTTGATGCCTATGAACTTATGAAAGACCTTAAAGTTGAGTTCAAAATAGAAGATAAGAAAACTGCAATTTATATTGATAATAAAAAAATTGATGAAAAAGAAATACATACTTTAAAAAATGATATGGGTGTAAGCAAAATGGCTGGAAAAGTAAACAATGAAGCCATATATAAATTTGCAAGAGAATTAGTAGATAAATACAGAGAAAAATACAATTTGATTTTATCAGCAAGAGATTTAATAAATATCTATCCAGATATGACTTGTTTTGTGTATGTAACATGTGATTTGAAAGAACGTGTTAACAGAAGATACAATCAATTTGAAGGAAAAGTTTCAAAAAAAGATTTAAAAGAATATATTACTAAAAGAGATGAGTTACACAAGCAATCATTTAAAACAGAAGGTTTTGAAAGAACTATAAATGTTGATGTAACAAAATGCAAAAATGCAGAAGAATCAACAGACTTAGTAATTAAAAAAATGTTAGAAAAAAATTACATAGACTCATCAATTCTAAAAGGGGAGTAAATTATGTCAGATTATGTGAATGAAAAATTAGAAAAATTTAACAAAGATGTGTTTGGCAAGAAAGTTGCCATCATTGGCCTAGGAACAAGCAATGTTCCATTAATAAAATACTTTAGAGATTTAGGTGCTTTTGTAACAGTATTTGATAACAGAGAAGAAGACAAGATCGATCCAGATGTTATTGAAATCTTAAACAAATATAAAGCAAGTAGATTTTTAGGAAAAGATAATTTAGCACATTTAAAAGGCTTCGACTATATATTCCGTTCTCCATCTGCTTTACCTACAAAACCAGAATTTGTAGAAGAAGTAAAAAGAGGAGCCGTACTTACATCAGAAATTGAAATGGTATTAGAACTATCTCCATCAACAATTATAGGCGTAACAGGAAGCGACGGAAAAACAACAACAACAAGTTTGATATATGAAATCGTAAAGAAAACAGGTCACAATGTATTTTTAGGAGGCAATATTGGAATACCACTATTTACCAAAATAAAAGACATGAGAAAAGAAGACTTTGTTGTACTTGAATTAAGTAGTTTTCAATTGATGGATGTAAAGGTAAGCCCTAAAATTGCAGTAGTTACAAATATTTCTCCAAATCATTTAAACGTTCACAAAGATTATCAGGAATATATAGACAGCAAGAAAAATATTTTTATACATCAAAAAGAAGATGGTTTAGTAGTTTTAAACTATGATAATGACATTACTAGAGAATTCAAAAAAGATGCCAAAGGAAAAGTTGTATATTTCAGCCATAAAGAATTATTAGACAATGGATTTTGCTTTGACGAATCAGATAGAATAATAAAGAAATGCGAAGATGGCGTCAGAAAGCATTTGATAAAACAAAGCGAAATGCATTTAAGAGGAGAACACAACTGCGAAAATGTAGCCGCTGCAATTGCTGCAACTTATGGGCTAGTAAAAGAAGATGATATTATAGATGCAGTCAAAAATTTCAAAGGAGTAGAACACAGACTTGAATTTGTAAGAGAGATTGATGGTGTAAAATGGTTTAATGATTCAATAGGAACCAGCCCAACAAGAACAATAGCAGGTTTAAATTCATTCGATAAAAAAATAGTTTTGATAGCAGGAGGATATGACAAAAATCTTGACTATACACCAATAGCAAAACCAATAGTAAACAATGTATCAAAACTAATTTTAATGGGTGCAACAGCAGACAAAATAGAAAAAGCAGTAACAGATGAATTAAAAGCAGAGAAAAAGAATTTGCCAATTTATAGATGCAAAACATTAGAAGAAGTAGTAAAAAAGGCGAGAGAAGTTGCAACACCAAGCGAAATTGTACTATTCTCACCAGCGAGTGCCAGTTTTGATTTGTTCAAAAACTTCGAAGACAGAGGCAACCAATTCAAGAAAATTGTAAATGAATTATAAATAAAAAAGTGCTAACTATATTAGCACTTTTTAAAGTATTATACAAATCAAGCCACTCGAGCCTTCATTTACGATTCTCTCCAAGGTTTGCTGAAGCTTATTTTGTGCATCCTCTGGCATGCAAGCCAATTTATTTTGTAACCCCTCATTCACAAGTTCATGCAAACTCTTCCCAAAAATATTTGATTTCCAAATTTCCTTTGGATCACTCTCAAATTGTGAAAGCAAATATTGAACCAAATCCTTTGATTGCTTCTCACTTCCAACAACAGGCGAAATTTCTGTTTCCACATTCGTTTTTATCAAATGAATAGAAGGCGCTTTAGCCTTTAATTTCACACCAAATTTGCTACCTTGCTTAACCATTTCAGGTTCATCTAAAATCAAATCATCAATTGAAGGACTTATTATACCATAGCCTTTAGCATTTACCTCATCAAGAGCTGGCTTAATTCTGTCATAATGCTTTTTTATTTTTGCAAATTCAGTAAAATTAGAAAACAAGTCATATTCATTTGAAATCGTATTTCCGCATAGTTCCGTAAGAACCTTGTAGAACAAATCTGGTTTTACTTGAAAACTTACATTTATATTTCCGCTTCCCAAATTTATTTCATCAACTTTGCTTGAAGTAATTATCTCGTTTGAAGACAAGTTATTTAACGAATTAGTAACCTGTCTAATGATTTTTACATTTGAAAAAATTGCTTTAATTTCACTGAAAATATTTTGCTTTAACCAATGATTACTCTCTAATCCATCTATCCAATAAGGATATTTTATATTAACGCTCTGAATAGGGAATTCATAAAGCATTTTGCTAAACAGCAAATTTATGTCTTCAAGTGTAAGATTATTGCAGTCCATTGGAAGAACTGAAGAAGAGTATTTTTCTTCCAATGTTTGAGCTAACTCCTTACAATATGAACTTTCCTTGTCACTTGAATTTAGTACAATAACAAAAGGTTTATTTATGCTTTTCAATTCTTTTACAATTTTTTCTTCAGCATCAACATAATCTTTTCTATCAATTCCAGAGAAACTTCCATCTGTGGTAACAAGTACACCTATTGTAGAATGTTCATTTATTACTTTTTTAGTACCGATTTCGGCAGCCTTTTCAAATGGAATTTCTTCTTTTGACCAAGGAGTTTTCACCATTCTTGGAATATTATCTTCCATATAGCCAATTGCATTATTTACAAGGTACCCAACGCAATCAACTAGTCTTGCATTAAACTTTACATTATTATTTAATGTGATTGGAACCGCTTCGTTTGGAATAAATTTAGGCTCTGTTGTCATAATAGTTCTTCCTGAGCCACTTTGAGGAAGTTCATCAATTGTTCGTTCCTTTTTATACTTGTCATCTATGTTTGGCAAAACCAATAAGTTCATAAAATTCTTTATAAAAGTAGATTTGCCAGTTCTAACCGGGCCAACAACGCCTATGTAAATATCTCCATTTGTGCGTTTAGCAATGTTTTCATATAATTTGATATCATCCATAATTAAAAATCTTTCCTTTCTGAAGGTTTGTTTTACTTAAATATATTTCATTGAAAATAAAATATGACAAACTAATTGAAATGTTGGAAAAAATTCACTTGTATTTAAAATATATTTATGATAGAATGCAAAAGTGAAATTTGAATATAATTGTTAATGAGCATTAAAAAGGAACGAGGTTAAAATGGAAGACTACATTGCAAAATTAAAAGAGTATAATCAAGAACATATTCTTGACTATATAAATATGGCAAGTGATGAGCAAAAGCAAAATTTAATTAACGAAATAAATGAAATAGATTTTGAAGATTTAAAAAACATATACGAAACTTGTAATAAACTAAATGATGATAATATTAAAGAAAACAAGATAGAACATATATCTTATGTAGATGAATATAAATTAGACAAAGATAGTTTTACAGAGTTAAGTAACAGTGGCAAAAAAATAATAAAGAATAACGAATATGCAGTTGTTACAATGGCAGGAGGTCAAGGTACTAGACTTGATTTTGATGGACCTAAAGGAACATTTTTACTTGATATAAAACCTAGTCCTAAATATTTATTTGAAATAATCTGTGACAACCTAAAAAGAGTAAATTTCCAATATGGAATAATTCTCAATTGGTACATAATGACTAGCACAGAGAACAATGAGCAAACTGTAAAATTCTTTGATGAGCATAATTATTTTGATTATCCAAAAGATCATATTAAATTCTTTACTCAAGGCAATATGCCTGTATTAAGTGAAGACGGAAAATTGATGGTTGACATAAACTACAATATAAAAATTGCAGCAGATGGAAATGGTTGTATTTATAAATCAATGAAAAAAGATGGAATTCTTGATGAAATGAAGAGCAAAGGAATTAAATGGATTTTCATTGGCTCTGTTGATAACGTACTTTTAAATATGTGCGATCCTGTTTTACTTGGATTAGCAATAAAAGAGAATAATCAAATTGCTTCAAAGTCTATTGTAAAAAGAGATCCACACGAAAGAGTTGGAGTGTTTTGCAAGAAAAATTCAAAACCATCTGTTATTGAATATTCAGAACTTCCAGAAGATATGGCAGAACTTAAAGATGAAAACGGAGAACTTGTTTTCGGAGAGTCACATATTATGTGCAATTTATATAGCATAGAGGCTTTGGAGAAGATTAGCAATATCAAGTTACCATATCATAAGGCTCACAAGAAAATAAAATATTTAGATCTTAATGGAACTTTTGTAAATCCTACAGAGCCTAATGCATATAAGTATGAAGCATTTATTTTTGATGGATTTAATTATTTTGATGATATTTCTATTCTAAGAGGCAAACGTGAAAATGATTTTGCACCTGTAAAGAATAGGGAGGGGCAAGATAGCCCAGAGACTGCCACAATTCTTTACAATAGTTACCATGGATTTTAAAGTTTAAATTATTTTATTTTTGGAGGATATATGGAAGATTTAAAAATTGTTAATCTCTTTAATTTAGATGATAGTATTGCAAAGCCTTTGCTTGAAAAATATGAATACCCTTGGGAAGTATTGCCTAATATTGAAAAGTTTATAATCGAATTGGGCAGTACTCTTAATGAAGAAGAGTATGAAAAAAGAGGAGAAAATGTTTGGATTCATAAAACTGCTAAAGTTTTTGATTCTGCTTATATAAATGGTCCTTGTATTATTTGCGAAAATGCAGAAGTAAGACAATGTGCTTTTATAAGAGGTAAAGCTATTGTTGGTAAGAATGCAGTTGTTGGTAATTCGGTTGAATTAAAAAATGCTATTTTATTTAATAATGTACAAGTTCCTCATTTTAATTACGTAGGAGATTCTATACTTGGATTTAAAGCACATATGGGTGCGGGCTCTATTACTTCTAATTTTAAATCGGATAAAAAGAATGTTGTTATTAAATGCAATGGCAAAAAATTTGAAACTGGTACGAAAAAGATTGGCGCTTTTTTGGGCGACAATGTTGAAATTGGATGCAATAGCGTGTTGAATCCTGGCACCATTGTTGGAAGGAATTCTAATGTATATCCGTTGTCTTCTGTAAGGGGATATATACATGAAAATTCCATATATAAAAGTAGTAAAAATATAGTTGACAAATTATGATTGTTGTGTTATTTTATAAGCTAGTATGAAGATTGACCAAAGGTCAATCTTAGATATTATGTAAAGAAGGAGTTTAATTATGAGTAATAATGGAACATCAATGGCACATAAAATGGAAAGAGCTGCAGTTAGTGTAATAGTTGATAAAATATTAAAAGATATGGATAAAGATAGAACAGCAGAATATATGAAACTTATTGATTACGCTGAAAAATTCTATGGAAAGGATTATAAAAAAGAAGATTATGATAAATATCGTAAATTATTTTCTGATCCTAACAATAGTTTAGTTAAAATCATCAATAGTTTCTTAGATGAAGGAAACCCACATGTAGTAAAAGTAACTCTTATGAACTTACTATATGAAGCTTTCTTTGCTGGTACAAAACAAATCAGAAAAAATCGTGAAAAATATGATTGTAATATTCCTTGGTTAATCTTATTTGACCCAACAGATGCATGCAACATGCATTGTGTAGGATGCTGGTCTGGAGAATATGGTCATAAGAATAATTTAAGTTATGAAGATATGGATAAAATAGTTACTGAAGGTAAAGCATTAGGTGTCCATTTATATATGATGACAGGTGGAGAGCCTTTAGTTCGTAAAGCTGATATTTTGAAATTAGCTGAAAAACATAATGATTGTGAATTTTCACTTTATACAAATTCAACTTTAATTGATGAAGATTTATGCAAAGAATGTGTTAGATTAGGGAACATTGCATTCCAATTATCAATTGAAGGCTCTGAAGAAACAAATGATGCTAGACGTGGAAAAGGCCATTATAAAGCAGTTATGAATGCTATGAAACTTCTTAAAAAATATGGTATTCTATTTGGTGGATCTATTTGCTATACTAGAGCAAATGTTGAAGCAGTTACAAGTGATGAATTTGTACATATGTTAGCTGATAATGGTATGAAATATGTATTCTATTTCCACTTTATGCCAGTTGGAAAAGGATCTACAGTTGATTTAATGCCAACAGTTGAACAACGTAAATATATGATTAAGAGAATTCGTGAAATTAGAAAACCAAGTTATGGATTAGGATTGTTCCCAATGGACTTCCAAAATGATGGTGAATATGTAGGTGGTTGTATTGCTGGTGGAAGAAACTACTTCCATATCAATGCATCAGGCGAAGCTGAACCATGTGTATTTATTCATTATTCTAATGCAAATATTCATGACAGCTCTATTCTTGAAATATTAAAGAGCCCATTATTCATGGCTTATCACTATGATCAACCATTTAATGAGAATCATTTACGTCCATGTCCAATGCTTGAAAACCCAGAAGTATTAGGAAAATTGGTTAAGGAAACAGGCGCTCATAATACAGATAAGCAAGCACCTGAAACACCAGAAGAATTAGCAAAGAAGACAGTTCCTTATGCTGAAAAATGGAAGCCAGAGGCTGAAAAGATTTGGAAAGAAGAGAATAAGGGAGAAAGATATCACAAGACAAAGGGTAGATATCTAAACTATTCTAAAGAATATATGGCTAAACTTGAAGCAAAAGAAGCCGAAGAAGAAGCCAAAGAGGAATCTAAAAAGACAGCGAAGAAAACAACTACAAAATCTACTAAAAAAGACACAAAGAAAAAAACTAAAGTTAGCTCAAAATAATTAAACGAGAATATTTTTAAAGTAAATATATGCAAAACAAATTACCAAATTTTTAAATATTAAAATTTTTCTAATTTTTTGCAAAAGAAAGCCGTAAAAGGCTTTCTTTTTTTTGCGTTTTATGATATGATTACAATGTATTTTGCAGGTGTAGTTTAATGGTAGAACATGGCCTTCCCAAGGCTAGGGCGGGAGTCCGATTCTCCTCATCTGCTCCACGATAAAAGAAAGGTATTAACATGGGATTTTTTGACAAATTAAAACATGGTTTAGAAAAATCTAAAATAAATTTTGGATTTAAAAAAGTTGATGAAGAATTATTAGATAATCTTGAAGAAGAACTTATTATGGCTGATGTTGGAATGGAAACATCAGAAGAAATAATCAATAATTTAAGAAACAATATTAAGAAAAATAAAATAACAGAACCCGAAGAAGTTAAAGAAGAGTTAAAACGCGAACTTAAAACTATACTTGATAGTAATCCAAATGTTGAACTTGATTTACAAAACAAACCTGCTGTAATTTTAATGGTTGGAGTTAATGGTGCAGGTAAAACTACATCAATAGGAAAGATTGCAAATAAGCTAAAATCTGAAGGCAAAAAAGTTTTAATTGTTGCAGGAGATACTTTTAGAGCAGGTGCTGTTGAGCAACTTGATGAATGGGCAAAACGTTCTAATTGTGAAATTGTAAAAGGAAATGAAAATCAAGATCCCGCTTCTGTAATATTTGAAGGAGTAAAAAAAGCCAAAGACGAAAATTATGATGTTGTAATTTGTGATACTGCCGGAAGATTACAGAACAAAAAATATTTGATGGACGAACTTGAAAAAATGAAAAAGGTAATTGATAGAGAGTTACCAAATTCATCAAAAGAAACAATTTTAGTATTAGATGGTTCAACCGGACAAAATGCAGTTTCACAAGTCAAATCATTTAAAGAGTGTACAGGAATAACTGGTCTTATTATTACAAAACTTGATGGAACATCAAAAGGTGGAATAGTTATTAGACTTGTAAAAGAAAATAATTTACCAATTAAGTTTATAGGCATTGGCGAGAAAATAGATGATATGGAAAAATTCAATAGCACAGATTTTGTAAATGCTATAATTGAATAAACCGATTTTAATAGGTAATCACTATTCTAATTACAAATGAGTTATAAATTATAAAAAATATGATTTTAAAATAAAGCAAAAGGAGCGCTAAATGGAAGAGGATAAGGAATTCAAAACAAAAGAAAATCATAAGGGTAGAAGAATTGTTGTTTCTATTATTTCAATTATTGCTCTATTAATAATAATTGTAAATCTTAGAGGCGACTATTTGGAAATGAAAGAAATAGGCGAGAACTATTTAACAACATTTTGGAGAAATACAATTTTATATGGAATTAGTTTTCTAATAAACTTTTTATTTCTATTCTTTGCTTTCTTTTTAACAAATAAAGAAATAAAGAAAGAGATAAAAATATTCTTTGATGAAGAAAAGAAAGAAATACCAAAGTTTCCAAATAAATCAGTATCTTTTGTAATTGCATTGATTGGTTCTGCTTTGTCAACAAAAATTTTACTTAACAAATTTATGCTTTGCTTTAGCAATTCAAAATTTGGAATAAAAGATCCAATATTTAATTTAGATTTGAGTGTATTTGTTTTGCAAAAACCATTTATTAAATTATTGCTTTTATATTTGCTAATTGTTATTGTTGCTACAATAGCTTATGCTTTAATATATTCTATAATAATTTTGAATAAGAGTTTAGATGGTGTTTCAAGAGAAACCCTTTCTAAAGTAAACGTTTTAGGAAGATTAAAATCTAGAATTTATCTTATTGCAATTTTACTTGGACTTTTCGTAATTGTATTTATGGTTTTGAATATTGGAAATGAAAAATTCATGGGAATTGAATTAAAAGATGGACTTTCTTATTCTCTTTATGGTGCAGGACATACTGATGCTACAATAAAACTTGTAGGATTTATTATACTTGCATTTTTGTTTATGTATTCAGTATTTAAGGCATATAAAGCATTAGTTGAAAAAAGTGTTAGAAAATTTATAAGCACTATTTTAATTGTACCTGTCTACTTTATTGCATTAGCTTTGATTTTAGCGCTTTATTCAATGATATTTATGGGTTCTAATAAACTTTCATTCAATGAAAAATACATTAAAGACAATATTCAATACACTAAACAAGCCTATGGTATAAATATTAATGAAAATACAATTGATTACTCTGGTACAATTTCACAAGATGACATTAAAAATAATAGCAATTTAATAAATAATATAAATATTGTTGGAAGTGAAAATGTTTTACAAGATTTAGAGAATTCTAAAGATTCTAAAGGTTTTTACTCATACAGAAATACTCAAATTGAACAATACAATATTGATGGAATTGATACTGCTGTGTACATTACACCAAGGGAAATATCAAATACAAATACTTCATATTCTAGCAAGACTTATGAATATACACATGGTTATGGTATAGTAGCAACACTTGCAGGAAAAACAGACGAAAACGGAAATTTGAAAGTTGTTCAAGATCAATTTGGTGATTTGTCAAATGCTAAAATAAAAATATCTCAACCTAGAATTTACTTTGGTCTTGAAAATAATAGTGCAGTTGTAATTAACAGTAATAAAAAGGAAATTGACTACGTAGAAAATGATTCTACAAATTCTGAAGCAATTACTTATAACTATGATGGTCCTGCTGGTTTATATTTGAATTTCTTTGATAGATTAATCTTAGGAATTAAAGAAAATGATATTAAACTTGCTACATCTACAAATATAAAGAATGACAGTAAAATTATAACAAATAGAAATGTTATCAATAGAGCAAAGGCCGTTATGCCATATTTGGAATATGATGAAAATCCATATTTAGTTGTTGATGATAATCAAAATCAATATTGGGTTATTGATGCATATACCACATCAAATGAATATCCATTTTCACAGAAAACAACTTTAAATGGAATTAAGGAAATCAACTACTTACGTAATTCTGCAAAAGTTATTGTAAATGCTTATACAGGAGAATTGAAATTCTATATTACTGATAGACAAGATCCAATCATTATGGCATACAATAATATATTCAAAGACTTATTTGCAAAAGAGGATGATACAATTCCAGAAGATATTAGTAAACATTTCATTTATCCAAAAGCACTTTATAATATTCAATCTAATATTGTTTCCGAATACCATAATATCGAGCCAGAAGTATTTTACAGAGGAAACGATATATGGGAAGTTGCTAAAACCCAAACATCTGGAAAAGAAGATACAATTAAGTCATATTATACAATGATTAAAAATAGTGATGGAACATATACAGTTGGATTAGTATTACCTTATAGTGATTATGGCAAACAAAATTTAAGATCATATTTGATTGGTACTTATGTTAATGGAAAAGCACAATTGTCGCTTACAAGATTTTCTTCAGATAGTGCTGTATTAGGACCTATTCAACTTGAAACTCAAATAAATCAAGATGAAAAAATAGCAACAGAAATTGCAAGTCTAAATACAACAGGTACAAAGATTACAAAGAATTTAATTGCTGTTCCTGTTAACAAAACAATGCTTTATGTTGAAACTATTTATCAACAATTGATAAATGAAACAACTCAAAAGCCTACATTGAAGAGAGTAGTTGTTGCATCTGGCTCAAAAGTCGCAATTGGTAATGACATAGAATCAGCAATTGAAAATTTACTTTCTAAAAATGCTATTGATTTAAATGTTGCCGATGATGAAAACATTGATGATTTGGTTGAAGCAATAATTAAGGCAAACGATAATGTAAAAAACTCAAGCAAAGCCGGAGATTGGAAACTTTACGGCGAAGATATGCAAACCCTAACAACATTAATTGATCAATTGAATACAGCAAAACAATTGAAAGATAAGGAAGCGCTAGAGCAACAAACTAATGAAGTAAATAGTTCAAATGAAGTAGTTAATAGCAATACAGTAGCAAATAATTAATTTTATAATAATTTTTAAAACGGAGGAAAAAATAAATGAATACACCTAACAAATTAACAGTGTTTAGAATATTATTAGTGCCTTTAATGATAATAGTTTCATTGATAAATATTCCAGGGACTGTACTAGGAGATCCAACAAAGTTTTTTATAATTGATATTATTTTTATAATTGGATCAATTACAGATAAACTTGATGGATACCTTGCTAGAAAAAATAATCAAGTAACTAATTTTGGAAAATTTCTAGATCCAATTGCAGATAAAATACTTGTTATTTCAGCTATGTTAATTCTAGTTGAAGCGGGCAGACTTCCATCTTGGATTCCAATTATTATAATTATGCGAGAGTTTGCTGTATCTGGTTATAGATTAATTGCTGTTCAAGAAAAGGGAGAAGTTATTGCAGCAAGTATGTGGGGAAAAATAAAAACAGTCACTCAAATGATTGCAATAATTTTAGCATTATTAGATACTAATAAATTTGGTGCTATATTTGTTAGTGAATTAACAGGAATGAGTTTTGTATTAAATTTATTTTCAACAATCCTAATGATTGTTTGCACAATTGCAACAATATTCTCAGGCTGGGATTATTTAAAAAACGGAAAAGATTTGTTAAATACAAAATAATTACAAAAGTTATTAGGAGATACCAATGGATTTTGAAGAAGCAAAAAAGAAAGATAGTGAGTTAATTGAAAAGATCAATTATTACTCTAAACTTTATTATGATGAAGATAATTCGCCTTTATCAGACTACGATTTTGATATGATGATGAAGGAATTAAAGAAAATAGAAAAACAATATCCAGAACTCATTACACCTGATTCTCCAACTCAAAAAGTTGGTGGCCATGTAAGATCTGATTTTGCAAAAGTTCAGCATGAGGTTCCGCTTCAAAGTTTGCAAGATATATTTTCTTTTGAAGAATTGTATGATTTCGACAAGCGAATACAAGAAGAAGGAAAAACAAATTATTGTGTTGAAACTAAAATAGATGGTTTGTCATGTGCTTTAAAATATGAAAAAGGTATTTTAATTCAAGGTGCAACAAGAGGCGATGGGCTAGTAGGAGAAGATGTAACTGAAAATGTAAAAAGAATAAAATCTATTCCTCATAAATTGAAAGAGCCAATTGATATTACAGTTCGTGGCGAAGTATTTATGAGCAAAAAAGGTTTTGAAGCATTGAATGAAGAGCAAGAAGTATTGAACAAGCCATTGTTTGCAAACGCTAGAAATGCTGCTGCTGGTTCATTAAGACAACTTGATCCAAAGATAACTGAATCAAGGCCTCTTGATATTTACATTTTTAATGTACAAAAATTTGATGGTAACAAATTTAATTCTCATTGGGAAGAGCTTAATTATTTAGCAAGTTTAGGATTTAATGTTGTTCCATTTAGAAAACTTTGTAAAAATATAGATGAAGCAATTTCAGAAATAAATGAAATTGGAGATAATAGGGAAGAACTAACATTTGGAATTGATGGTGCTGTTGTAAAGGTTGATGATTTAAAGTTAAGAGAAAAAATTGGTACAACATTTAAAGTTCCAAAGTGGGCAATAGCATATAAATATCCACCAGAGAAAAAAGAAACAATTTGTAAAGATATTATTTGCCAAGTTGGAAGAACTGGAGCAATAACTCCAATGGCAATACTTGAGTCTGTAAAAGTTGCAGGATCTACAATATCTAAAACTACATTACACAATGAAGATTTTATAAAAGAAAAAGGACTAATGATAGGAGATCATGTTGTTATTCAAAAACAAGGAGACGTTATTCCAGAAGTTGTGGATGTACTAAAAGATAAAAGAGATGGCACACAAAAAGAATTTTCTATGCCAAAGGTTTGCCCTGTATGTGGTGCTCCAGCAGTTCGTGAAGAAGGCGAATCTGCGGTAAGATGCACTGGAATAGAGTGCCCTGCTAAAGCCTTAAGAAATATTATTAATTTTGTTTCAAGAGATGGAATGAATATTGATGGCTTAGGTTATAAAATAATAGAGCAATTGATTGACAAGAAATTGATTTCAAATATTGCTGATATTTATGATTTGAAATTAGAAGACATTTCATCATTAAAGAAAAACGGAAAAAAGTTTGCACAGAATTTGATTGATGCAATAGAAGAAAGTAAGAATAGAGACTTATCAAATTTGATTACATCATTTGGAATTAGACATGTTGGTAAAAAATCAGCAAAATCTCTTGCTAAAAAATTCAAATCACTTGATGCTTTGATGCGCGCAAGTGAAGAAGAAATTTCGAACATTGATGATGTTGGCCCTATAATGGCAAAAAGTATTTATGAATTTTTTAAAGAGCCACAAACAATTGATTTAATAAATAGATTAAAGAGTGCAGGTGTTAATACGTTATCATTAGCACAAGAAAGTGAAAACAATAGATTTGAAGGTTTGACTTTTGTTGTAACAGGTACTTTAGAAAATTATTCAAGAGATGAAATTACAAAAAAGATTGAAGACCTAGGAGGAAAAGTTTCTTCTAGCGTTTCTAAAAAAACAAATTATTTAGTCGCCGGAGAAGATGCTGGAAGTAAGTTAACAAAGGCACAATCATTAGGAACAACAATATTAAATGAAGAGCAATTTAATGAAATGATTTCATAAAGTTTAAATAAAACACTATAACTTGTTTGCTATTTTAAAAGGGTTTAGAATCCTAAAAATAATTTATTATTTAAAATTACGAAAGGAGCAGTATGATAAAAATCATACGCATTAAAAATGGAAATAAATGAATATCCTTTTAAACAATTAAATAAAGATTTAGACAATGGATATAAAGTTTTATTTGATTATGTTAGAAATAGATATATGCTTTATAAGGTAAATGATAATTGCTATATGAGAGAACTTGTTGAGCAGAAAACTAGAAATCCTGCACAAGAAAAGGCAATGATTACGTTTAAAGCGATTAAACAAATGTATCCGTACTTTTCCAACATAGAATATAAACAATAGCTTTAGCGTTTGGGGCATAATTGCCCTTTGACGTCGTTAAACTTCAATGATAATCTTTTCAACGTACAAATAGTACGCCTCAAAGATTTATCATTTCGTTTGCCTAGTCAAAAGAACAATTCTGCCTCCAAACTTTATAATTAATTTATTTTTATTAAAAAAATTCAAATATTAAGTAAAAAATAAAGAGAGGGGAGATAGATGGAAAACGAAGACGAAGAAAAAGAATACATGATTGAAGATGCTGAAGCCAATTCCGATAATAAAGAATTTATGTTGCAAGCAATAAAAGACAAATCTCCTTGGGTTATAAGATATGCAAGTGATAGATTACATGATGATAAAGATTTGATGATGACAGCAGTTAAGTGTGATGGACAAGAACTCTATTATGCAAGTAAAAGATTAAGAAATGATAAAGAACTTGTAATGGAGGCAATTAAAAATAAGCCATTAATCGTTAAATATGCAAGCAAAAAACTTAGAGGAGATAAAGATATAGCCAAAACTGTTTTATTACAAAATAAGGATAAATTTAAAATTTATTTAACAGATGAAATTTTAAATGATCCAGAAATAAAAGAAATAATTGAAGGGGATAAGAAAGATGAAGAAAATTAGTTTGGTATTTGTAATAATAGCAACAATATTATTACTTCCTGTTGGAAATATTTTTGCAAGTGAAGAAAATGGTAAAACTAATAATGTGCAAACTAATGAAATAATTACTAATTCTGAAAGCACAAAAGAAAACTATGATAAAAAGGATAACACTAATTCAAATGAAAATAATTTAATTAACAATATTGAAATAAAAGACAATGAAAAAAGTTCAAATACTATTACCTCTAACAAAGCTAAAAGAAATATCAGTATTAAAACAAATACATATACAGAAAATAATGTTAAAGAAGAAAACAAAAATAATAATTCAATTAAAAGCGGTGAAAATACAAATACTGTTGTTAACAATGTACCAAATAATTCTGGTAAAAAGCAGAATAATCAAACAAAAAGAAATGTACAAAGAAATGTAACTATACCAAATTCATTAAATTCTACAAATAGCACAAATAGTACAAATATGACTAATGGTATTAGTACAAAAACAACTACTACTAATAAAAACAATACCACTACTGCAAAAAATACTACCACAACGAATACAACAAAAAGCACAAAAACAGAAGCGGTAGACAATACGCCAAATTCAATTGGTTATATTGGTCACATCCAAAATATTGGTTGGCAATCACAAAAAAAGGATGGAGAAGTTGCTGGTACTTCCGGACGTGGATTAAGAATGGAGGCCATTAAAATAACTCCAATTTCCAAAAGTGCTCAGTATAAAAAAGACAATATAAAAATATACTATCAAGCACATGTTCAAAATATAGGCTGGCAAAAATATGTTACAGAAAATCAAATAGCAGGAACTACAGGCAGAGGATTAAGAATAGAAGCAATTAGAATAAAATTGTCTGATAACAATGATTATTCTATAAAATACAGAGTTCATGTACAAAATATTGGCTGGATGCCATGGAAATATGATGATGAAATTGCAGGAACAACAGGTCAAAGTTTAAGAATTGAAGCAATACAAATTCAAATTGTAAAAAAAGTTCAAAAACAACCACATATTTATTATAAAGCACATGTACAAAACGTTGGATGGCAATACACTAGAACAGATGGAGGAACTGCTGGCACAACAGGTAGATCACTTAGAGTTGAAGCATTAAATATTAATATCGAAAATATTGGAAATATAGGTATTAACTATCAGACTCATGTACAAAATATTGGTTGGATGAAATGGGTTAGAGGCGGACAAAATTCTGGAACAACTGGTAGAGGACTAAGAGTAGAGGCAATTAGAATAAAACTAGATGATAATAACAAATATTCTGTACAATACAGAGTCCATGTACAAAATGTTGGATGGATGCCTTGGAAAATTGATGGAGAGATGGCTGGCACAACAGGTCGTTCTTTAAGGATTGAAGCTATACAAATTAGAATAATTTCAAAACAAAAAGCAAGACTAAATGGTGTTGATGTAAGTGAACATAATTCTAAACGTGGTAATAGTTTGAATTGGGATTCAATTAAAAACAGTACTGACTTTGCAATTCTAAGATTAGGCTGGGTTGGAAATGATGATACAGATTATACATATGTAGATTCAAAATTTAATGAATATTATAATGAATGTAAAAAGAGAAATATTCCTATTGGTGTATATGTATTTAATTATTGCAGAGATGCAAATAAATCTATAAGAAATGCAAATTGGGTTGCATCGCAATTAAAAAATAAGTCAATAAATTATGGTGTTTACTTTGATATCGAAAATACCGTTTCAAATAATAAACAAATATATGATGGTGTATCAAATGAAACATTGACAGCTGTTGTTAAAAATTTCTGTGATACTTTAAAGAAACAAAATTACAATACTGGATTTTATACAAATAAAAAATTTGCGATAGAAAGATTAAATATGAATCAATTAAGCAACCACGAATTTTGGATTGCACAATATAATGATACAGTTACATATACTGGAAAATATAAGATGTGGCAATATACTAGTCAAGGCACAATCCCTGGATGTGTAGGTAATTTGGATTTGAATTATAGATATAAATAACTACTAATGAAGTAACAAATCAAGAAAGTATTCACGAAACAAATGAGTATAAAAAATACTAATGTTAGTACAAACTTGGAGATTTTATTTTTTAAACTATAATTTCATTCATATCAAATAAAAAAGGTTCCAATTGGAACCTTTTTTGTTTGGGATTTTAGTTTTTAAAATTTCAATTTTTTTAGCCTACTTTGAAATTGTTGAGTTTTTCAAGGCTCTTGGCTAGCTCAACTTTTTCATTCAACTTTTTTTCGACTTCCTTAGCTTCAGACAAATATTTTTTCAATGAAGCCTTATGCTTTTGGGTAAGCAAATTTTTAGGCTTAAGTAATTTGTTACCAGCATAAATAAAATTTTGGTAATGATGTAGAATTTCCTCAGTATAAAATGAGAAAGACTCTGAATCTTTTACATTTAGCTGATTTAATTCAGATATTTGAAAGAACTCTAGCATGCCTTCAATATGTCTGTAATAATCAACCAAGTGTCTATATTCTCTATTATAAAATAGAGAAGTATAGTATAAAGCCAAATATAAAATCACTTCGCCCATTCCAAATAATATGGAAATTAAAACTTGCCTAAAATAAAAAGACAAAAATATTGAAATAATCAAAAAAATTATTTCTACCATCAATAATGGCATCATTTGTACAAAAACTAAATCCCTGGTGTGCTTAATGCTTTCCATAATGGAAACCTCTTTTCTCTAACTGATGCTAATACCTTAAAAATGCATAAAGAGTACTTAGCAAAATTATATGTACAATATTATTATACCACAATTGACATAATTCAGCAATATAATTATGAAAAAAATTTTATTTTTAAAATTAATGAAATTAATAATAAAAAGTGCTATAATGTACTAGATGTTTATTTAGCAAAGCCAAAAATAATATGAGGTGAATAAAAGATGTTAAATCAATTTTCAAGAACAGAATTAATAATTGGTAAAGATAATATTGAAAAACTTCATAATTCTAAAGCTGCAATCTTTGGAATAGGGGGTGTAGGCTCTTACGTTGTTGAAGGTCTTGTTAGAGCAGGAGTTGGTAGTTTTATTTTAGTAGATGATGACAGAGTTTGCTTAACCAATTTAAATAGACAAATAATTGCAACGAGAAAAACAATTGGAAAATATAAAGTTGAAGTTGCAAGAGATAGAATACTTGAAATAAATCCAGATGCCAATGTTGAAATACATCAAGAATTCTTTATGCCTGATAGTAAGGAAATACTTGATGATAGTATTGATTACATTGTAGATTGCGTTGATACTGTAACTGCTAAGATTGAAATAATTATTAGGGCAAAGAAACTTGGAATTCCAGTAATTTCATGTATGGGGACAGGAAATAAAATTGATCCAACACAACTGGAAGTAACTGATATTTACAAAACCAGTGTATGTCCACTTGCTAAAGTAATGAGAAAAGAATTGAAAGCAAGGGGAGTTGATCATTTGAAAGTTGTTTATTCAAAAGAACAACCAATTATTCCAGATGAAAATTCTGAAAGTAGTTGTAAAAATGGATGTGTGTGCCCACCAGGAACAAAGAGAAAATGCACAGCAAGAAATCAAGTACCTGGAAGCATCTCATTTGTTCCATCAGTTGCTGGTCTAATCATATCAGGAGAAATTGTAAAAGATATTATTAATTTAGACAAGGTTTATAGCAAAGAAAAATAAGGCTTAAATTATAAAATAGAAAAATAATTATTTGAAAAAATTTTTATTAATCGTATTTACTTTTTTTAATAATTGAATTATAATGCAATTATAATTCAGATATAATCTAATTAAAAATATTTAGAAAAGAAAAGGAGATTAATTATGGCTGAAGAAAAGAAAACAAAAAAAGAAGTTAGTGAAACTGATCAAATCAAATCAGAAGCAAAGGCTACTTTCAATGACACAAAGGAGTCTTTCAAAAATGTAAAATTTAAGGAAGATGCAAAGAAAACTACAGGTTATGTTTCAGGAATGTTAAAAAATCCTTTTGAAACATTAAAATCAATTGCAAATGATTCTAAGAACAAGAATTTTAAATATGCATTACTTATGATTTGTGTTTGGCTAATTGCTATTTTGATAGTAGAAATCAAAGGGAGTTACTGGCACAAAGGATTTGTTGGAAGCAGTATAAAAACAATTATCTGTAGTGTATTAGCACCTGTTATTGGAATATTAGCTTATTCTTTAATAGTATATTTTACACAAAAGGATGCCAAAAAGAATTTAACAACAAATATTACAGTTACAACAACTGCATTAATGCCTAAAATTTTAGTTAGCATTATTAGTATTTTAGAATTAGTAAGTTCTAAATTTGATGAAATAGTTACACCATTATATTTATTTGCAAATGCTGTTTCAATTGTTCTAATTTACTTTGGAACAAAAGCTCTTATTGGAGAAAGTGAAGAAAACGAATTCTTTAAGAAATATTGCTTAATTCAATTCGTATATGTTTTAGTATACTTTATCTTTACTTTCTTAAAATTGGCTA
Source organism: uncultured Clostridium sp. (assembly GCA_964456505.1). GTDB lineage: Bacteria > Bacillota > Clostridia > TANB77 > CAG-508 > CAG-793. Next base: position 30,356 of record CAYWAH010000003.1, read on the forward strand.
TACCAATGATATAATTTATAATTGCTATTTATATATAGACATGAATTTGGAAATGATGTATTTTTTATGTAATTATTATAAAAGTTAAATTTTAAAAGAATACTTGATTATATTTTATAATAATATAAAAACATGACTTAAAAAAGTTGGAAACTATTTTCCAACTTTTTTATTTCTCATTCTTATGTTGCTTCAAAAGGCCAATCATAAGCCCAGTGTTTTCAAATATAAATGTTTGAATATATGGACCACCTTGATTGTTGTAGACTGTATCCATTTCTGTTGTTGGAGAGCATGGATTACTTTTAATAAACTCTGTATAATCTTCATATTTTCTACCAGTGTAATCTGCTGGTTCAGCTCTCTTTTTTAACTTTTTCTTTTTGGTTATTTTTCTTGAAACTTTTCTTCTTAAGTCAATATTTGTAATTCCCCAATCTTTAAAAAGACCCATTTCAATGTATGTATAAATTGTTTTAGCACATTGTGTAATTTCCCTATGATTTTGTAAAATCGTGTAAATTGACTGTCCCTGTTTAATTAAAGGGCATATGATGTGTGCTAATTCATAAAGCTCAGTTGTGTTCAAATTTACACCAATTCTCGAATCTTTTAATGTGTATTCATATTTTTTCTGTGCAACCTTTGCATAATAAAAATATTTGGCTTTTTTACATGTTTTAATGCTTGGACAATTATTACATGCACCAACAAAACGATCTCTTCTAAAACATGGAATTTCTTCAAAGCTTTGACATTTACTAATACAAATTTTACATTCATTAAAATGTTTACACATCCATGGAGAGTCATCAATTTGTGAATATCTACGTTGCCTGTATTTTCTAATTTCTTTTCCAATTGCTGATTGACTTTTCTGTATTTCATTTGCTGTTTCATATTTTCTTTTTCCTTGGATAATATTGGTTTCAATATGCATTCTATCTTCAAGTGAAAGATGTTTTCCATCATTTATACTCATAAAACCTTCTTTCCCAAGAAACACCTGTAATATAATTATACCACTTTCTTTTAATCTTACAATAAGCATATATGTAAGATTAAAATTTAATTGTTTTAAATCAAATAGAATTTACTTTTTCATTTGACTTTATCAAAAATTAACTACAATTTAACATTAAAATACTTTACTTTAGGGCAAAAACATGGTAAAATATAGGTGCTTGATAAAAAGGAGTGATTTTATGGAAACAATTTTAAAAAAACCATCACTGTATAATTTATTGTATAAAGATGTAACAGAAGATATTAATTTATACAAAGTATTATTAAAAAACTATAAAGAGATAGTTGAATATGGTGCAGGGACAGGTAGAATTACTATTCCTATAGCTCAAGAAGAAAAAAAAGTCATTGCAATAGATAATGAATCTAATATGTTAGATGATTTAAAGTTTAAAGTAAAAGAAATGGGATTAGAAAAAAATATTATTCCAATAAAAGCTGATATGATAACTTATGTATGTGATAAAAAAGAAAAGTGTGTTATTATGCCACTCACAGTCTTTAATTATATATTGGATGATAAAGAACAAGAAGAATGCTTGAAAAATATAGGTAAATACTTAGAGAGAGATGGCACTCTTATAATAGAATTATTAACTAAAAAAACCTTTTTGGACTTAACAGAAAACTCTGAAAGTAATTTAGAATATATAAAAAAAATAAAAACAAACGATGGGTATTATGAATACTGGAGAACAACAACATTTGATAAAAATACAAATCTTATTGAACAGAGAAGAGTTTTTAAACATTTTAACAAAGAAAATAAAAATGATAGTCAAGAAGAATTTATATGGAAAAACAAGTTTATAACATATAATACTATTAAACAAGAACTTGAAAGAAATAACTTTGTAATTGAAACAGCTTATGGAAATTGCAAATTAGATCCATATAATGAAGATAGTGAAGATTTATTTATTAAGGCTAAAAAGGTCTAATAAATAAATTTCATTATATAAAATTTTAAAATAGGAGGAAAAATATTATGAAATCAATTAATGAAAAAGTTGTATCAGTAGAAAAAATTTCTTCTGTAAGTGCATCTTGCATGTATCATAGTGTTTCTTGCATGTACCATGCATAGGTGAGACAAAAGATGGGCAAGATAGTTTGTCCATCTTTTCATTATAATTTTAGAAAGAGGGAATTAGTTATGAAATTAATAAATGAAATTCAATTTGTAAGAATAAATGATAATGAGATAGTAATGTTGAATCTTATAAATGCTGCAGCAGATATTCTTGATAATGATACATATGAGAAATTGACTAATGATATAGATTCATTAGATGAGAGTATTATAAAAAAATTAAAAGAGAGAAAATATGTTTTTAATAGTGAAAATGAATACAATGAATATTTAAGTAAATTAAACACAGCAATTGACATTGCTCAAAAAAATAGTCCTCCTTGCTTTTTAGTCGTTCCAACATATAATTGTAATCTTCGATGTACTTATTGTTATGAGAGAACATATAGAATAGAGAATATAAAAGAAAACAATATGATACAAATAATAGATAGACAATTTGAGGTAATAGATGATGTAGTTAATAAATACAGAAAAACAAATATTAAGGATTTTGATTCAAATTGTATCAGGATTACAATCATGGGAGGAGAACCTCTATTAAGGGTTAATAAAAAAATTATTGAATATATATTTAAAAAGGTTAAAGAAAGAAAATATACAATTGATATTGTAACTAATGGCGTAGATTTAGACTATTTTATTGACATATTAACTGATGATTGTGTAGATCATATTCAAATTACATTAGATGGATCAAAAAATATACATGATAAGAGAAGAATATTTGCTGATGGAAGAGGTAGTTTTACTAAAATAATAAACAATATTGGATTAGCATTAAAAAATAATATTAAAATTTACTTGAGAGTAAATGTAGATAATGATAATTTAAATGATTTACCAGAATTAGCAAAAATACTAGTACAAAGATTTAATAATGATGAAAATTTAAACCCATATATATATCTTTTGCAAGATGGAGGATGTTCTGGAGATGCAAATGTTGTCAAAGAAGAAGTAGGAATTGATAAAGTATATAAATTAGAGCATGAATATCCACAGATGAAAATTTTTAGAAAAAAATTTCATCCAGAAATGTATATTAATTCTATATTACAAAATACTGAATTTCAACCAGTACTAAGACATTGTGGAGCTGCAATTAATCAATATATTCTAGATTATAAGGGCAATATATATAGATGCTGGCATGGAATAGGAAATGATGGTTACAGAACAGGAAGATATATTCCTACAATAGAAGAAGATAAAGATAAAAATGAAAAATGGGATAAGAGATCAGTATTAAATCTAAAAAAATGTAAAAATTGTAAATATAGGTATATATGTGGAACAGGATGTCCTGCAGCAACCCATAAAGGAGAAAAAGAATTTGACATTGAAAAAGAAAGCTGTGTTGATTATGAAGGATTGATTGATACTATAATCAAAGAAAAAATAAAATGAGGTGATTGCAATTGAATGATAAAGAAATAATGACTTTAGGAGTATTTGCTCATGCAAATGCTGGCAAAACTACAATAACTGAAAATTTATTATATGACACACATGTAATTAATGAAATAGGCAGAGTCGATTCTGGAAATACAGTAACTGATTCTATGAAAGTTGAAAAAGAGAGAGGAATTACAGTTAGATCTTCTTTAGTTTCTTTTGATGCTGAAGGAAAAAAAGTACAATTGATTGATACTCCTGGACATGTTGACTTTTCGGCAGAAGTTGAAAGAGCAATTAATGTGTTAGACGGTGCTGTACTTGCAATTTCAGGTGTAGAGGGTGTTGAAGCACAGACATATACTATATGGAATGCGTTAAAAGAAAAAAAGGTTCCAACTATATTTTTTATAAATAAAATGGATAGAGTAGGTGCTGATTATGAAAGAACGATTAACGAGATAAAAGAAAAATTGCAAGTACCAATAGTATCATTGCAAAAGATAGAAACAAATGATGATAAAATAATAATTAAGGATTTAACCAATGAACAAATTGTTGAGCAATTAACGTCAATAGATGATGATAATGTTGATGACTTAATAGAAAAATATTTAAATGATCCTAATAGTTTATCTACTGAAGAAATAAACCAAAGAATAGAAGAATTATCAATAAGTGGAAAAATCAATATTGCTATTGGAGGAAGTGCCCTTAAAAGTATAGGTACAAATGAATTAGTACATTATATCTCTAAATATTTACCAAGTACTCAGAGAAAAATAGAAGATGAATTCTCTGCATATGTTTATACTGTGAGAGTTGAAGACAATGGACAAAAAAACTTATATGTAAAGGTGTTAACTGGTGAAATTTCACCAAGAGACACAATTAAAATGGATGATGAAGATAATGAAGCTAAAATAAAAAATACATTTATTTCAGATGGAAAAGAAATCGTAAACACAGATTACTTAAAAAGTGGCGATATCGGAATTATAACAGGAATAGATGCAAAATGTGGGCAGTTACTTGGTAGTCAAAAAGAAAAAAATAAATATGTAAGTTTCGTAAAGCCTTTAATAAATATGGAAATAGATGCTAAAGAAAAAAATCAAGTTATTAAGTTGGTTGAAGCATTAAAAGTTTTAAATGATGAAGATCCATATTTAAATGTTAGATATTCTAAGAATACTAGAAAAATATACATGAGTTTAATGGGAGAGGTTCAAGCACAAGTAATAGAAGAAATGTTAAAAGACAGATTTAGCATTGATGCTACCATTTCAAAACCAGTTATAATTCATAAAGAAAAGCCGATAAAAAAAGGAGTTGGTGAAGCTTACTATACAAGAGTTTCAGGATTAAAACTTGAAATAGAACCTTTACCAGAAGGCAGTGGATTCCACTATAAATCTGATTTATCTACAGATTATTTGCATAAGAAATATCAAAGGCAAACAGAAAGATTAGTTAATAAATATTCTAAACAGGGGCTATATGGATGGGAAGTAACAGATGCAGAAGTAAGGCTAGTAGATGGAAGATTTGACTCAATGGGGTCTGAACCAAAACATTTTAATATTGCAGTACCGCTCGCATTTATGAGAGCATTAAAAGATTCTGGGGTGGAACTTCTTGAACCAATAAGCTCATACTCAATTATAGTTCCAAAAGAAAATTTGAATAATGTAATACAACTATTATCAAAAAAAGAGTCTAGCTTTGAAATAGATGAAACAATGGAACATAATGTGAAAATAACTGGAGAAGCACCATTGGATTTGATGTCTAATTTTCCAGTAGAATTAAACAAATTAACTTCAGGAAGAGGAATATATAGTCAAAATGTAGAAAAATATATGCATTCACGTGAACAAGATAAAGAGTGTCCATATATTGGACCAGATCCTAGGAATGAAGTTCCTTTCGTAATAAGTGATATGGGAGCAAGTTTGGATTATCTTGATCCAGTTAGAAGCAAGAAAAAGAAAGTAAGTAGAGCAAAATTTAAAAGAGAAAGAAAAGAAAAGCAAATCAGAGAAGAAAAAAAAAGAACAAGATTTGAAGGGATAGATAGAGATGATTAATTTTGAAAACACTAAACCATTAAGTTATGAAGAATTATTAGAAATTGAAAATAAAATTTATGACAAAGAGTATATTGATGAAAAAACTCAAAAAACAGATATAAATTTGAATGAAGTATTATCCAGGAAAACGGAAATATTTAAAGATAAAACATATAATTTGCCACAAAATATTTTTTATATTGACAATTATAAAGGAAAAGTAGTAGTTGGAAGAAAAATTAGGTCAGTTTTAAGCTTTGAAAATAAAATAAATGCGATACACTGCAGTATGATAACGAGCTCAATGCTTTTAGGATTCTTAAAAAAAGGATTTCAAAGAGAAAAAGATGTAGAGGTAGAATATTATCCTCTAAAAAAATCTGAAAAAATAACAGCATTTGATGAAATAAAAAATAATAAAAATTCTGATATTTATTTTCCATTTAAATATTTAGACTATTACACAAATGAAGAAGAAAAATCTCCAGATACTGGCTGGGATTTAAATCCTGCAAAAGTTATATATCTAGGATATGGAGAAGAACATATTAGAAAATATACAATAAATTTTATAAAGCCATATATGAAAGATGGAACCATTATATTCGATCCAGCATGTTCTACAGGTCAATTTTTACATACTATAAAGAAATATTATCCAAGTTGTAAAACGATAGGTCAAGATTTAAGTAAAGAAATGGTTGATTATGCTAAAGACTATGTCGATGAAATTTATTGTGGTGATTCAATAAATACAAAAATAAAAGATGAAAGTGTAGATATTGAATTTTTTCGATTTTTGAATTCAGAAGTTGTTACAACTGAATATGCATATTTACTTTTTGAACATTTATACAAAAAAGTAAAAAAAAATGGAATAATTGTAATATTTGGACATACCCCTGTTTTAATGAAGAAAGAATTTTTTATAAAACTTGGATTAAAAGTAGTACAATCAATTGCATATGATAAAGATTATGATTGTATTTTTCAATATTATGTGTTAAGGAGAGTATAATAATGGAAGAAACATATAACCCTAATAAACTCATAATTGATAGAAGTGCAATTGAATTCAACATAGATAATATTAGAAAGCATCTTGGAAAAAATGTTGAATTGATGCCTATAGTTAAGGCTAATGCATATGGAGTAGGGATTAATAATATTTTGCCAATTTTAGTAAAAAAGAATATAAAAAGCATAGGTGTTGCAAATGTAAATGAAGGAATAATTGCAAGAAAAGAGTTCAAAGGACAAATATTAGTTTTATTGCAACCACTAGTACAACAAATTCCGGAAATAATAAAAAATAAGCTAACAATAAATGCATGTGATTATAACTTTTTATATGTGTTAAATAAGAAATCTGAAACTAACAATATAGTTTCAGAGGTTCATATAGAAATTGATACAGGAATGGGACGAACAGGTATTAAAATTGAGGATATAGATGAGTTTTTAAACAAAATTAAGAATTTACAAAATATAAAAGTAGTTGGCATATCCTCTCATTTATCATCAAGTGGAAATAATGAAGAATATTCGTATTTTCAAATTGAAAGATTCAAGCAAGCAATAAGTATCTTTAAATTGAAAAAAATTCAATTAAAATATATTCATATTTATGCAAGTGGAGGAATATTAAAATATCCAATTAAATTTTCAAATATGGCGAGAACTGGAATTATGATTTATGGATATTATCCAGGAAAAAATAAAAATATAAAGTTATTCCCTGCTCTAAAACTTATGACAAAAATAAGCTATATCCATACTGTAAAACATGGCGAGTATATAGGATATAATTGCATTTATAAAGCAAAAGAAAACAGGAGAGTTGCAGTCATACCTATTGGATTTGCGGATGCACTTATGGGATTAGAAAGCAATATTGGTTCTGTTATGGTAAAGAATAAAAAAGCAAAAATAATTGCAATTTGCATGGATACTATGATAATAGATATTACAAATATAGATAATGCTAAAATAGATGATGATGTTGTTTTATGGGATAATGATGATATAACATTAGAACAATGGGGAGAGTGGACTAATACAAGTAATTATGAAGTGTTATCAATATTATCTAATAGAATAGAAAGAAAAATGATAAATTAGAGTAAATGAAAAAACTGTCCTTCTTTTATTTAAGTGTTTTTTTATAAAGCTAATGAAAATGGAGTAAAAATGTTAAGGGTTGAAAATATTTCAAAATCTTATAATGGAAAAGATATCTTAAATAATATAAGTTTCTCTTTGGATGAAGGAGAAAAAGCAGGAATTATTGGATTAAATGGAATTGGAAAAACAACATTATTAAGAATAATTGCAGACGAGGAGAAACCTGATTCAGGAAAAATAATTAAAGATAAAAATAGTCTTATAGGATACTTTAAACAAGAATTTAAAATATCTGAAGAAGATAGGAATATTGTGAGTTTTATAAAAAAATTTATAGGAATAGATGTTATTGAAATACATATGAACGAAGCTGAAAAAGCAATGGAAACGGATGAAAGTAAGATTCAAGAGTTTTGTGATTTACAGGAAGAATATATGAGACTAGATGGCTATAATATTGATTATAAACTAGATCAAATATTATCTGGACTTGGATTAGATAATACAATTAAAGAAAAGAAAATATCTGAACTTTCAGGAGGACAAAAAGAAAAAGTAATGCTTGCAGCTGTTCTTTTAAAAGGAACAGATTTACTTTTGTTGGATGAGCCAACAAATAATTTAGATATAAAATCAATAAATTGGTTGGAAAAATATCTAAAAAACAATAATTCACCAATGCTTATTGTATCACATGATAGAAGATTTTTAGATGATGTAATTACCAAAGTTATGGAAATAGATTTTTATACTAGAAATATGAAAGAATATCCTGGAAATTATAGTGAGTACAAAAAATTTAAGGAAGATGAACAAAATGCTCAACTTAGAAAATACAATGAACAACAAGAGAAGATTGGAGAACTAAGAAAAAGCATTACTCAAAAGAAGGAATGGGCACAAAAAGGAAATAAGCAAGGAGTATCTGATAACGATAAGTATACGAGAGGATATATTAGGGATAGATCACAAGGGTTAGCAAGTAATGCAAAAAAAATTGAATCTCAAATTAGCCAAATGAATAAAATAGAAAGACCTAAAATAAAGAACAAATTACATATTGATATAAATGGAGATAAAACAAAAGGAAATAAAAATATTGACACAAAAGACCTTGTATCTGGATATGAGGACGGATTTAAAAATGAGCCAGTTACTACACATATAAAATATGGTGATAGATTAGTTATCATAGGTGATAATGGTTCAGGAAAATCAACTTTTTTAAGAACTTTGATTGGAAAACAAAAACCAATTTCTGGTGAACAAAGCATAGGCAGTGGAGTAAAAATAGGTTATTTAGCACAAGATACAAAAGAAAATACAAATGAAACGATAGAAGATTACTTCAAGAAATCAATTAACTATGCTAATTTAGAAGATAAATCTTTAATTTATACGGTACTTAAACAATTCAATTTTGATTACGAAGAAAGAACAAAAAAATATTCTATGTTAAGTCCAGGAGAAAGGGCTAGATTAAAATTAGCAATTTTCTCGATGCAAGATATAAATACTCTTGTTTGCGATGAACCAACGAATCATTTGGATATAGAAGCATTAGAAGCTATTGAAGAAGTACTTAAGGATTTCGACGGAACAGTTATAGCAATAAGTCATGATAGAGAATTTATAAAAAATATAGACCCAACTAAAGTTTTAAAATTTTCAGATGGAAAAGTAGAAGTAATTTATCACAAAGATCAAGATGATAAAACAATACTATAAACTTTGAGAAACAATAAAAATATTAAAAAGAAGGTAAATATATTATGGATAAGAAAAATTTAGAAAACATGAATGTTATTTTTGCAACCAGTAATCAAGGTAAAATTAATCAGGTAAAAGAGATTTTTAAATTAAATAATGTGTTACTAAATATAAAATCAGAGAAGGAAATTAATTTTAATGAAGAGGTAGTAGAGGATGGTCAAACATTTGAAGAAAATTCTAAAATAAAAGCACTAACATTAAAACAATTTTGTGATAAAAATAAAATAAAGTATGATATGATTTTAGCAGATGATTCTGGAATATGCGTAGATGCTTTAAATGGTGAACCTGGAGTGTATTCAGCAAGATATGCTGGTAAAACTAAAACCAGTCAAGAAAAACTTGATTTTATTTTAAATAAAATGAAAAAATACAAAACATCAGATGAAAGAAAAGCTCATTTTGTTTCTGTTATTACTGCGATATTTAAAGATGGTAAACTAATTCAAACTCGCGGAGAATGCAATGGACATTTGGCTGATCATTACAATGTTATTTGTAGATTAACATATAATCCTATATTTATTCCAGAAGGTTTTGACAAACCAATAGGAGAAATGAGTGAAGAAGAATTTAAGAACGTTCACAATCATAGAGAAATTGCATTAAGAAAACTATTTGATTTACTATATAAAATGTAAAAGATTGCAATAAAAAAGTAGATATAGATAAGTGTATATATAATAAAACTGATGAAATCTAAAAGAGAGGTAGAGAAGTAGGCAACTAGACAGCGATAGGTTTATAAAAAATAAAATGTATAATTGCGTGAAACCAAAGTATTCTCCGCGAATAAAGTTGCGTGAAATTAAACTTTTGCGCAACTTGAAGTAGGAGTTAATATAACTGACTGAAATGCTTGTAAAATCTATATTTTAAGGAATAAACCTATATTGTTTTTTTCTAAAAACGCCTTAAAATCGATTCTCGTGCGTCGCTTTTTTGGCGTTATTACTGCATTTTCAGCATTTAAGCTAAATCCAGTATTTTTAGAAAAATTTCATATACATACATATTAAATTAAATTATTTTAAATCAAATTTAGATTCCAATAAATATTCTAACGATTAACTTTATAACTTTAATAATTAAATGGCTTAAAAACGATTCTGGTGCGTTCAAATTATAAAATTATTTTAGAACTCATTATATTAATTTGATCATTATAATATTTATAAATCATCAATTATAAATTTCTAATTTAAAATTAGTTTTCTAAAATCTTAAGCTTATTAGTAAAAATCTTATAAATCCAATAAATACGCAATTTACAGACAACAAGTTATATGTCTAATTTTTTAAAATGGCTTAAATGCGATTCTCGAAAGCCGTTTTTTAGGCATACTTATTGAATTTGTAGGTTTTCAAAAATTATATAACAAATGTTCGTCTTTGACATTTTCTTGTTTGGAAATTAAAAATTTTCTTTGCTGAACAAATTTTAATATATTTATAAATTATTTTAGAAAAGAAAATTTTTTTAATCATATCATTTTATATTTAACTTCACTTTATATTTAGCTTAATTTAGTTTAATTTCATTTTATTTCACTTCATTTTATTCTACTTTTAATATATTTACAAATGATTTCTGCTGTTTCATTGTTTCCAATTTCTGAATCTATGCATAAATCATAATTCTCCTTACTTCCCTACTCCTGTTTTTCATATGAAAAATTATTTGTTAACCTAAAAACTATATTGTTTTCGCTAATACTCCTGCTTTTAGATAAAACATCATTTGTTAACACTTTAATTTTTTCGTTATATGATTTTCTAAGCATAAAGGCGCTTCTGCCATTTTGTTTTTTTCTTTCATTTTAAACCTCCTAAACGCAAAAAAATAGTATGTAAATATTTAAAATTTACAATCGCATTTTAGTTGCTATGTAATTTAAAATCTAATAATTTTATTATATGTAGAAATTGCATAATTATCTGTCATTCCTGAAATGTAGTAAATAATTGCTTTTGAATAAGATTTTAGATCATTCACATCAAACAAAATCTCATTTTCATTATTAGAATTTCGTTCAAGGTTCCAATAATTTTTAAGCCAAATCTCAAAATCATTTATTACATCAGGATACAAAAATCTTACCTTTTCTCTTTCATTTGTTTTGTCTTTATCGTAAAACGAATTTTTCAAAACCTCATAAATCTTATTAATGATAATTTTAAAATAATCTGTAGAATTTTCCAACTTTTCAGACAAATAAATATTTTGATAGTTAAACATCTTTAACTTGTTAACGACATTAAACATATCATCTGAAAAACATAAACCATTTTCAATAGATGAATTACTGCAAAGATCATATATCAAATCATGAATAATTGTAGTATTATTTATCTTTTTATCTCTACTCACATTTAATAAATTATAAAGTTCATCCAATTGTTCATCTAGAATTCCAAGAGTAACACCATCAATAATATCTCTACCTAAATAAGAAATTTTGTCTGCAATTTTTACAACGCATGCTTCCCAAGTATATGGAGCAAACTGATTAGGTGTTTTATAATCACTCAAATCAATACATTCATTTCTAGGCTTTAATTTGTTTTCATCAATCTCGCCACAATGTGAAATGATTCCATCTCTGACAGCATAGGTCAAGTCAAGATTTTGTAAATTTCCATTTGGATTTTCTAATATTTCTATTTTGTCCACTAAGTCTAATCCATTTTTCTCATGCCAAAAAGTTTCTCCTATATCCCTCTGAGAAATTTCAGATAATATCTTTTCTCCTTGATGCCCAAACGGACTATGTCCTAAATCATGTGCTGTTGCAATTGCTTTGGTTAACTCTGTATTTAGTCCTAAATTTTTTGCAATAGTATATGAAATAGATTCAACTAAAACAACATGCTCAATTCTTGTACATATGTGGTCATTCTCTGGAGCAAAGAATACTTGAGTTTTGTGCTTTAATCTCCTATATGCTTGGCTATGTATTATTCTAGTATAATCTCTTTCAAACTCTGAACGAATATCGTTGTTTCTTGAGTATAATGTTTTTTCTCTTTTTATAGCATTGTTCCATTTTTCATTGTTTTCAAATGTTGCAACATCTCTGAAATTCTCTTTCATATTAACACCTCTATGATTAATTTACTATTTAAAATTATATTTTTAACTAAAATAACACCAATTTTTTCAGATTATAAATATTAAATATTTTTTATTCTAATATCATTAAACTATCAAAGGTTAATTTATTGATAACAATACCATTTTTACTTCAAATAAATTTTAATTTAATATTTGTTTTAAAATTTCTTCTATTGATTTTCTAACATATTGCGAAGCTTGTTCATCTTTAATATATTGATTATTTGTTTTTCTTACTACATCTCCCAACTGAATATCATCAGGTAAATCATTTTTGGAAACAACATATTTGTATTCGGCATTATTTTTGTATTGAGCAAGTTTGTATCTATTTAATTCAGTATCATTTTTATATTTGTTTGTAACTAGAAATAGATTGCCATCAGGATTAACTTCTGAATTGCTAAAATAGTTTTGTAAAAATTCGTCTTTCTTTCTGTTAAATTCAAAATATTGCTCTTGTGTAAAATTAAAATTCTTGTCAATAAATTCATCAATACTATAATAATTTTGAATTCCTTCAAAAAGATTATTATTTTCATTACTTAATTTCTTATCATAATTTTCCAAAGCGTTGCTTAACTCCTTTAAAAAACTTTCTATAAGATTATTGTTTTGTAGGTTTTGCACAAAATTGTTTATTTCTAAATTCAATTTTTCTCCTTATATATTACATTTAATCACGTACTATAATATCAAAAAAGTGTCTAAAAATCAAGGCTTTATCTAACAAACCATTTTGCAAATCTTGACATAATAGAATTCTTTTTTACAAAAAATTACATAAAAACTTATATAATTATTTTACTATAAATCAAACATTATTTAATATTCGATTTTTGTTAGATAATTTAAGCTTTTATAATAAAAACGAAGAAAGAATAACCTCTTCCTTCGTTCATAAAATTTAAAATTGCAAATTAAAATTTTTAGATTATAAAATTTAGTTGCAAAAAATTTTTTATTATTTACTTATTACCGTAAATTTTTTACTTAAGCTGTGCATGTTCCCTGCTTTATCAGTCAATAAAATATTTAAATAATAATCTCCTTCTTTATCTCCTGTATTAAATTTAAATTCATTTAAATTATCCATTGGATTAGCATTAGAATACTCTTCATCCATTTCTTCATTAGGATTATGACTAAAGCCACCTTGGTTTGCATAGTTTTTAAAATAATAATAAGTATTAGACGATAGGTAAATAGGATAATTTTGAATAAACCATTTGCAATTTGCTTTGTCAATGCCAGATTCATTTTCAATAACATTTAATTTTACATTAACATCTGTATTAGTATTTAATTCAACATTGCTATCAGATGAATCATTCAGTGTAATAGAGGCATCTGGTACAACATCATCAACAACTGTAAATGTTGAATATCCTGAGTCTTCAACTTTATCATTTGCAAATCTTGCATAAATACAACTTCCTATATCAACATTTGTTAAGGTTATATCCACTCCTGGCTTATTTGCTCTTATCCATTTGTCATTTTTAATTTCTTCAGCTGACTTATTTTCATCTGCTTTAACAATTTGATATTCAATATAATATTGTGGGAAATTTTTACTTGAGTTAATTACAACATTTGCTTTCCCATCTGACCAGCTTTTTGTATTAAATGTTACTTTAGGAACATAATCTTTATCATAACTTAAAATATATTTATCGTTTCCTTTTCCAGTATGTTTATATACATCAACATACGTTCCTTCTTTCAATTCAATAACAGGTCTAATGCCGTTACATCCAGAAATTATATTAGTAGATGTTAATTTAGGATTAATCTCATAACTATATCCATACAATTTTCCTTGATAATTATCATTATTAACTGCAGATGATAAATAGCATGAAATTCCATTATAATTTGGTGCTATTATATCATTATTTTTTTCTGAATTATAATAGCCTGATGAGTAAGGACTAAATCTTACATTATCCTCCATATTTTGAATATGGACCCCTGTAATTAAATTCTTTTGTTTTTCATCTATATACATGCTCATATCTCTTGGTTGATACTTATTATAATCTTTTTTTCTTGTACCATTAGATAAAATATACTCTGCATTGAATGCATCAGAATAACTGCTTCCATTGTATACAAAGTTTTCTGGTATACCAGCATGTATTAAACTTTTTACATATCGTTTATTGCCAATTTTTTCTCCCCATTCATATACTTGCCAGCCATCAGGAAAAGTAGATTTATCGTTATATGATTCATTGATACTTTTATTTCTGTCAACAATTATTTGATTATTATCCATATAATCTTTATAGCTTTCATCACCTTTATATGTAAATCCACCAAATGTATAAGAATAATCTAAATCAGTAAATGAATCTGTAGATTCATCATAATAAGAATCTTGACTTAGATGTTTTGGATTAGCATTATATAGTGATTTTAAATTATCAATTTCATCTTTTATCCATACACCTGCATTATATTCTACCATATCTTCAGATATATAATTATAGGAAGTATTTGTTAAAATAAGTGAAGTATAGTTTCCAACTTTATCATTGTTAACTAATCTAGCAAAAATTTTATCGTTATCATTTAAGTCCTTAATAGAAACATTCTCACCTTTATTTTTTTCTCTAATCCATTTACTATTTTCAATTTCTTCTTCATTTTTTATTTCTTCATTATATGGTGAAATTAAATATTCAATGTAACAATTTTTATCGTTTGTTGAAATATCTACGCTTGCCTTATTTGAATCCCATTTTATATTATTAAATGAAATATTACTTCTAGCATCAGGCACATAATCATTATCACTTTTTAACACATATTTATCATCTTCATATCCTGTATTTTCTGAAGTATCAATATAAACACCATCTTTTAGATTAATTACTATTCTAATTCCATCTGCATAATCTGATGAACCATTGGTGTCATGATTATTATATTCCATTTCATATAAGTAATTATTTTTTTGTCCATAACAATCTTCTTGAATTGACTCACATGCTGTTGATGTAAGATATAATCCACTATTTTTTTTCAAGAACATTATCAAGAAGTTCAATCTTTTGCACTCTCATTACTTGTCTATAATGCAAAAGAAAAAGAACCTTTGTTAGTTTCATCTTAACATAAAAGTGAGCCACATGCAAGTGGCCCACTATGACATAATTAAAAAATAATTTTAATATTTTTTATGACATTTTTAAAAGTTATTGACAGCTTTTCAGAAGGTATAAAAATAGCCAAGTGTTCTAAATGCTTAAAACACTTGGCTTTAAAAGAATATTAAATTTTTATTACAATTTTGTAATTTAATCAAAAATATAATATTTTTTTAAATATCTAAAAAGCAAATTATAAATTATCTTTAATTCTTTGCGTTTTTGTAAAATAAATAATAATAAAAGTAAGTAATATTATCATTATTAAAATTACAATATAAAGCTTGCTACCAGTTTTTGGTATTGGCTTATTGGCTTTATTTTCTTCTTGTTGATCTTTTTCAATATCATTGATTTCGATGTTTAAATTTATAGAATTTGTATTGACTTTCTTATCACTTTCAGAAGTATTTGAAATAGAATTAGTAGTTAAATTATCATTTACTTGATTGTTATTATTTTTTTGATAAATTGTAGATTGAGTATTGGTTTTAGATTCTGTATTTGCAGAATTTTCTTTTTTTGTGTTATTATTTAAAGCCGAACTATTACTATCTACTTTGTTTTTATCTGTACTTGAATCATTCTTAATATTAGAATTATTTTTTTCATTGTTACTTGATTGTATATCTTGATGATTTTTATTTTCATTTGAACTAGAATTTGTATTAGTATTTGGCTCCTTTTCTGTTGTTGCATTCGATTTTTTGTCGTTACTTTCAGAACTAGTTGTATTAGAAATTGTATTTGACTTGGTGTTAGACTTTGTTTCTTCATTTGATATATTTGTATTATTTGAATCAACATTAGTATTTGATTCTGTATTAGAATTACTCTTGGTATCTGAACCTGTATCAGATTTGTTAGTAGAGTTAGTATTATTTGATGTCAAATTGTATCTTACTTTGCTTAAATCTCCCCATCCATCATTTGAATAAGTTTCTTTACCGATAGTATCTCCTTCTTCATTAAATGAAGTAATTTTTACATAATCTACGTCAAATTCTGTAGTATCAAAATTTGCATCTCCTGCCCATCCATTAGGAAACCAAATTCCAACCCAAAAACGCCCTCTATTTGTTGGAACATGAGTTGTATTAGTAGCAATTAATTTGTTATCAACATAGAAATCAACTCTTTTACTTTCAGTACTTGAGCCTGTGTGCCAATCAAATCTATATGTATGATATTTTCCATCATTAACTGCACTTTCTAATTTTGCATGAGTAGATGTGTACTCGTTTCCCCTTTCTCCTACAAACGTATTACATAAAGCATAATTATAATCTGTTGCTGACTTTGCGCCATCAGGTCTTCCAGGTAACTCAATATCAATTTCATGATTTACTACATAATAACTAGCATTCTTGTTAGGAGCAAGTTTTTCAAATTCTTCACTTCCAGGATAATATTCTTCATATTCAAAAGTCCACATTGCAGAACATGCACCAAGTTCTTGTGGCAATTTTGCTTTAATTTCATAGCTACCTGATCCATAATAATCTTTAGTT
The DNA here is from genome assembly GCA_964456505.1 of uncultured Clostridium sp. GTDB lineage: Bacteria > Bacillota > Clostridia > TANB77 > CAG-508 > CAG-793. Next base: position 47,623 of record CAYWAH010000003.1, read on the forward strand.
ACAAGGCATGCGCCTGTTCTAGTACCTTCATCAGATTTATATCCTTTTACATTTCCTGTATAATTGTTTCCATTGCCAAATAACCTTAAAATTCCATTGTCTACAAGTACATTTTCTGGAACAACGCCATGATTGTTTCCACCCCATGCTTTGTTTGCAACAAGCCACTTTGAAGAATCAAGTTTATTATTAAAATCTTCAAATAAAACACTAGAGCTGTTCAAACTTGAAGAAGCATTATTATCTTCATTATTTGAAGATTTATTAGAATCATCTTTTGATGAACTTGAATTATTTGATTGTGTATTATCTTTAAATTCACTCGAACTATTTGATGTATTGTCTTTCGAATCAGTTGAGCTATTAGTTTCACCAGCTTTGCTATAAACAAAGTATCCTAAATAATTTGCTTTTAAGTCATCATTCCAATCATAATAATTTGCAAATTGAATTGGCAAATATGGAGTACCATCATCTAGATAACCACTCGAAAGTTGCAAATAAACTTTATATTTACCATCTTTCAAATCAGAAGGAATGTCTAATTCAGAATCTTCATCATAAGTTTCACTATTTAAAATATTTCTAACATCAAAATTATCAAGTGTTTTTGAATAAACTTTATTTCCATTCTCATCAACAAAAATTATAGTACCATCTGTCTTTTTGATTACAGGTGAAAAGCCTTTATTTTCAATGCTAAATTGTAACTTTATTTTATCGTTTTTACTAACTTTTTCACTAACTAAACTTTTTCTTAAAATCAATCTATATCCCAAATGAGATTCAACATAATCATAATCTGAATAACCATCTTTTACTCTAAAATTATAATCATAACTATTATACTTGTTTTTCTTCCATTCGTTTAATAATTTTTGATCCCATTCATAATTTAAATATGTTGTATGAGTTTTTCTTGCCTCGTTTTCAAAGTTGGTCATCAAACTATATTTATTTATATAATCATATCCATCAACCTTTGCACTGTCATCATAATTAGGTAATGCTTCTCCTCCAAATGGTGTATGCAAAGTTTGATTTTTAAGCCAATTTATTTCTTCATATCTATTGCTGTAAGTACCTAAATCAGATTCATCCCCAAGGTATCCATCATCATACATTCCAACTCTATAAATGTCCTGGCCTTTTGTTGTTGTAACTTTTGAAATATTTGAAATTGTAATATCTTTTAAAGAATCGTCTTTAGTTTTTGCCCATCCCAACCATTGAGCAGGTATTCTTACAGAAATGGTAATATCATCAGGAGTATTCGCAATATAAGCGTCTAATGCTTTATTGAAATTTTCTTGAGTACACATTGATGTAGAATGAAGTTCTCCATAGGCGCCAAACATACCCATTTGAATATTTAAAATTGTGCTTTCATATTTATTAAAGATGCCTTTCATCTGTGAAATATGTTTGCAAATCATATCAATTGATGGCTCAACATATCTTTGTCCATTTTCATCAAGTTTGCCTTCACTATTCTTTATTCCATCATTGTTTTTATCATATACAAATCTTAAAATAACACTTTGATTATTATTCTTTATATTTGCTAATGTTTCATCAAGTGCATTTAAAGCATCATCTGTTAATTCAACATCTTTACCAGATTTATTCTGTGCACCAGAAAAATCACTTAATTCAACACATAGCCAATTCAAATTACTCGTTTCAGATTTAGGGCTTATTGCTTTATTTCCAGATTGTTTCAAGTATAGAGTGTCAGTTCTATAAAATCCTTTATTTGGATTATTTGTCAAAGAGTCAAAACTTTCAGTATATTCATTTACTGAATCACCCATATTATCATTAACAACTACATAATCGCCTTGGAAATTATCGCAAGGTTTTTCTGTTAATTTGAAAGTATCATTTCCTTCACAATTTATTATTTTCAAATCTTCAACTCTAATTTTGTCTGGCCAATATTCTTTTGGTGCTTTTGTATATTGGTTCCAATCATTGCATGCAAACATGTGAACACCGAATTTGTATTGGTCATCAATATTTGCACTATTATCAATAGTCAAATTTTTAATGTTAATATTTGGCATTTTGCAAGTATAACCAAATTCATGCAAACTACCATCATCATCTGTTTTTATTGTATATTCAATTATTTGAGGAATACCTTTTTCAGTAACAAATTTGCAGTCAGTAATATTACAATCGCCATTCCAAGTACTACCATAATCGCCTCTAAGGCTAATAATTTTGTTTGAATTAAATGTAGAATTTTTAATATTTAAATTTCCTTGACCTGTCAAAGTTAAGCTATGATGTCCAAGTGTACAATTGTCAACTTCAAGATTATAGTAACCCATGTGACCATCAATTCTATTTAATGTACAATTTTTGAAAACAATATCTTTGCAGTAATTGTTTCCCATTACGCCCCATCTATCAGAATCTTGAATATTATCTTGTGTTAAATTGTCTCCTACAAAGTTAACTACATTATTCATTACAAAATCGTAAGTACTTGAATATGTAAATTTTCTTGCAAACAATTTTGAATCTTTAAATTCAGCATCTGCAACTTTATTCAATGTAGCAAAGCCATAATATGATCCACTCTTTACATCTTTAGATATTGTATGATTAATGTTTGATATTTCAAAATTTCCAGATTCTTTAAAAGATAAAGTTCTATAAATATAATTGTGTTTGCCACTATTAGGTCTAGTAATTGTTTCATTTTCTGTGTCTAAAGAATTAGTTGTAAAATTACCATTTTGAATAGTTTGCTTTGTATTTGAAATTGGGTAAATGTATAATGATGTAATTTTATCAAAATCCCATTGAACATCATTTAATAAATTACAATCACTATCGATTGTAAATGCATCTTCTTGATCAAATCCACTTGTATCTCCGGCAACTCCATAACGAATATATTGTTTTTTAGTATTGTTGTATGCAATACATAAATACTTTTTATAACCTTTACTATTCAATTCAGAAATTGTATCTTTTATTTCATTAATTTTTTTAGTTGATTTATTTATTGTAAATGAAGGATTTTCAATTTCTTTAATATCTTTATTATCAGTTAAATTTTGAATATAAAATAAAGGTTTCTTTCTTCCAACATATTTATAAATTTGCTCATCATGTATTACGAAATTTGCATTATTCCAATTAGTATTTGTATTTATTACAATTGGCTCTTCATAATATTTATAAATGTGATATGTTTTTCCTTCAGTTGCACGCACTTCGCATCCAACTTTATTTGCAAAATTATGTGCATTTAACATTGCAATTGAATCATCATAACTACCATCGCATTTGGCACCAAAGTCATCATAAGTAACATATTTTATTCCATTAGAATCTGTATGTGGCAAATCTTTTACATCATCTGGCACGTAATCATAAGCTACTTGATAAACATTATTTTTTAATATATGTAATTCTTCAGTTCTAAGTCCATCTGAAGAAGCATAACTTTTACTATTATTTTCAACTATATCGAATTTTTTTAGATTTGGTAATGCAACTTTTCCATCTTTAACAAATGGTGTAATATCTCCATTCCATTGGTTATAAGAAAGGTTCAATTCTTCCAAATTAGATAATTTTGAAAGACTAGAAAAATCTCTTAAAGTATTAAAAGACAAATTCAATGTTTTTAAATTTGTCAAATTGTCAATACCATCTAAACAATTTTTAGAATCATCTTGTACCATTGAGCATGACATTAAATTCAAGTTTTCTAGATTGGTTAATTTATAAACATACTTGTAAACATTGGATAAATATGTTTCAGATAAATCTAATGTTTTTAAGTTTACTAATTTGCTTAAAATTTCTTCATTTGTAATATTGTTATTTTCTCCAAGATTTAAACTCTCCAAGTTTGTCATTTTTGACAAAGACTTAATATCTTTTACATTATTATCATATAAATTTAGTTCTTTTAAATTTTTGAATTTATCAATTCCATCAAGATATGTAATCATGTTTGAAGACAAATCAAGTTTCTCAATAGATTCAATTTTAGGCATATTATCTATGAATTTATTTTTTTCATTTTCTGTTATATTGTTATTTGAAAGATTAAGTTCTTTCAAATTTGAAAATTTTTCAATCCCGTCAACATTAGAAATAACGCTACCACAAAAATCAAGTTTGGTAACTTTATCTATATCACTTTTTTCAATAGTGATTGTTTGATTATCATCATTTGTATTTATACTAATGCCTTGTTCTTTTAATTGAGTAACCGTGTAATTGTAGGCATTTTTATCTTTAATAGTAATATCTTCTGTATCATTGGATGCAAAATTAACATTTGTAAATATTAAATTTACAAGTACAAATATTGCAATGACTTTTGAAAATTTTTTCATTACTATTTACAACCTTTCTTATAAAATTTTAATAAAAAAATTTTATATAAATCAAAGTATTTATTTTACAATTTTAGTCAATAAATTACACTTATATAATACCATATTTTTCCTAAAAAATCAATAAGGAAGTACTATTTTTATGGCACTTCCTTATTTTAACTTTAAATGAATATATCAATTTAAAATAATGTAAATATTTTAATTTATAAATTAACAATATTAGAAGCATTCTTTTAATTTGCAAATAAATAATTAATGCTTCATTGTTAATGAAACTTTACCTTTTTCTTTATTAATATCTTTTACATATACATCAATAATATCTCCAACATGAAGAACATCAGAAGGATGCTTAATATATTTATCACTTATTTCAGAGATGTGAACTAAACCATCATTGTGCAATCCAATATCAACAAATGCACCAAAATCAACAACATTTCTAACTGTTCCTTGAAGTTTCATTCCAATTGTTAAATCATCAATTGATAGAACATCACTCTTTAAAATTGGAGCATCAATTTCTTCTCTTGGATCTCTATTAGGTTGCTTCAAGTTTGCAATAATATCTTCCAAAGTATATGAATCAACGCCTAATTCTTTACTATATTTTGTAACATCAATATTATCGAGTTTAGCAATTAATTCTTCACTTCCTAAATTATCAATTGACAAATTTAATTTAGTCAAAAGTTTTGTTGTAATTTCATAACTTTCAGGGTGTATACTTGTTTTATCCAACGGATTTGTGCCGTCAATTATCCTTAAAAATCCAATAGCCTGTTCATAAGTTTTGCCTGTCAAAATCTTTTTGTTTTTCAACTCTTCTCTTGAATTTATTTTTCCGTTTGAATCTCTATACTCAATTATTTTATCAATGTTTCTTTTTGAAATGCCAGACACATATTTTAAAATTGAAGGAGATGCTGTATTAATGTTTACGCCAACCTCATTTACTACTTTTTCAGTAACAAAATCTAAGCTTTCTTTTAATTCTTTTTGTTTTACATCATGTTGATAAAGTCCTACGCCTATTCCTTCTGGTGGAATTTTTACAAGTTCACTTAAAGAATCTTGCAATCTTCTTGCGATGCTTACAGCACTTCTTTCATTTGGAGAAAGATTTGGAAATTCGTCAATAGCAACTTGTTCTACAGAATATATTGATGCACCAGCCTCTGAAACAATTACAAATTTTATTTTTAGATTATTATCTTTAATTAAATCAGAAATTAGCTTTTCACTTTCTCTTGAAGCCGTTCCATTTCCAATGGCGACAATATCAACATTATACTTTTTAATTATTTCCAATAAAGTTTTTTTGCTTATTTCTTCGCTTCTCTTACCATTAAAAGGATTAATAACAGTTGAGTATAAATACTTTCCAGTCTTATCAACTACTGCTAACTTACAACCATTTGTAAAACCAGGGTCAAAACCAAGTACAATTTTTTCTTTAATTGGTGGAGTTAAAAGTAGACTCTCCAAATTTTTGCTAAAGTTTTTAATTGCATCTTCATCACTTCTGTCAGTTAGTTCGCTTCTAATTTCTCTTTCGACACTTGGATAGATAAGTCTTTTTAAAGAATCTTGTAAAGCATCTGCAACATAATCTGCACATTTATTTTTATGGTCTTTTACAATTTTCTTTAAGATGTTTTCAAATATATAATCTTCATCATATTCAAGTGAAACCTTTAATACGTTTTCCTTTTCAGCACGATTTATCGCAAGTACTCTATGTGATTTTATTGTTCTAATGCTTTCAGAAAAATCATAATAAATTTCATAAGTTTTATTTTTATCTTCAGCGTCTTTCTTTATTTTTGAAACCATTGTGCCATGATTAAAAATATTGTTTCTAATCCATTTTCTGTAATATGCATTATCGCTTATGTATTCTGCAATAATATATTTTGCACCTTGAATTGCATCTTCTTCAGTTTTAACATTTTCATTTATGAATTTGTCAGTGTACAATTTATCTGGAAAAGAAAGTATAATTTTAGCCAATGGTTCAAGGCCAAATTTGATTGGCTCAGTTGCCTTTGTTTTCTTCTTTTCCTTGAAAGGTCTATACAAATCTTCAACTTCAACTAATTTTTCTGCAGACAAAATTTGATTTTTTAAATCATCTGAAAGCATACCTTTTTCATCAATTAGTCTAATTACATCTTCTTTTCTTTGCAACAAATTATTTTGATAATCATATACTTCCTTTATTTTTCTGATTTGATCTTCATTAAGACCTTCTGTCATTTCTTTTCTATATCTTGCAATGAAAGGTATTGTATTCCCTTCTTCAAGTAATGATAATGTTTTTGAAATTTGACTTTCTTTAATGCTATTTTCTAAAGCAATTTGTTTAATTATTTCTTCGTTCACTTTTTTCCTCTTTCTGATGTTTTAATCATAGTTTTTAAAACAATGAAAATAGAATTATATATTCTATTTTCATTGCTTTTGAATTTATTATTGATTTAAAACTTTATTCTATTTGAAATATTATTATAAAATAGTCTAAAATATTTTATTAAATGCTATCAAATATGTTAAAAAATTGTAAGTCAATCCTACCAAGAGCTGCCTCCGCCACCGCCAGAGCCACCTCCGGAAAAGCCTCCTCCTCCAGAAAAGCCACTACTTCCACCACCTGAAGAACTTGATGGTTGCGAAGTCATTGCATTTACTGATGAAGTCATCATTTTATCAAATGAATTTGTAAATGCATAATAATCAAATCCATCTGGTCCATATCCATAATACCAAGTTGGAGGTTCCATTGCAATTGACTCAAATTTTTCCATCCATACTTTTGATACGCCTAGTACATAAGCATAAGGTAAAATTTTATAAAAATATTCAGGATCTTGGTTTACCAATGTTTCTAATCTATCTTTTTCTGCTGTTTCCAAAAATTCCTTAAAGCCTCTAATTTTACCAAGTATTTGAGTTCCATAATTGTTTCTCTTTCTCATTAATATCATAAAAACTATCATGGTAATCATACAAGATACCTGAATAATAAGTTCCACTAAGCCAAGTTCATCAATGTTCAAGAAAAAGTTATAATATTGAGAAATTATTTGTATAAATGCTGAAGCCAAAAAGTAAAAAGTAAAAAAGAGTAGGCTAATTAATGTTGTTATTATCTTCTTAGCATTTCCATAAAAAAATTGAAATGTTGTAATAATATAAAAAATAGATATAATAAATATAGAAAACAAAGATGCTGAAAATGCTTCTGAAATTGTTGCGCCTAGTTGTATTGGCCTAAATGTAATTAAAATTATTGTAATAATCATCATTATAAAAATTGGAAAAGCATTTTTCATCAAGCCAGATTCATAAATTGTCTTACTTTTTTTGTTTTCTTTTAAACTAATGTCATCAACAACTCTGTAAAATTTGTCTTCTAAATCTTTCTTTGTAACACATGTTTTATTTGTATTAGTTGTTAAGTTTTCAGTATCATTAGTATTATTAGTATTATTATCATTATTTGTTTGGTTAATTAATCCCTCTAAGTTGTTCTTAAAAATTTTAGAATATGATTCATCGGAAAATAATCCTTCAAAAAATTCTCTTTCAATTGGATTGTTTCCATCATATTCTTTTAGTTTATAAATTTTATATGATTTAGTTTTTAAAAATCCAGATTCATATTCTTCAATTTTTACATATCCTTTATTAGCTAAATATATTAAAAGAGAAATAACATCTTTACTATCGCAATGTCCTTTGTAAAAATATCCAACATCTAGGCTATTTAAATTATCTGGCGGAGCTACTTCAATTACATCTATTACCTCATCATCTTTTCCTTTGTTATACCATACTTTATAAGATAATAACACGAAAAATATTGGTAAAAATATAGCTGCCCAATCTAAAATTGAAATATTAATAGTTTGCTTAGTAAAATATCCCTCTGGTAATGTAACCCTAATTGTAAAGCTATTGTTTGGAGATAATGTTTTCTTGTACTCTCCAGAAATCACATTATTTTTTACTGTATAGTTAAAGTTTCCATCATCTGCTACACCAGAACTTCCATATTTTCCAACAGAAAATCCTATTTTACTTGTATCAAAATCCTTTGGCATTCTAACATTAAAAGTTACTTTGCCAATATATGTATCCCATTGATTTCCAATTATATTTAAATAAAATTCATCTGCATTTTGCAATTTATCATTTCCAATATTGTATGTATAATTTATTACATAAGTATGTTCACCAATAATTGTATAATTAGGATTACCTATTGTTAATGTTATACTATTAGAATTTTGTTTTTTAGAATATTCGTCACTTACACTTATATTAGTAATTTTAGCCTTGTTTGTAGAAGAAGTACCATCAGTTCTTTCAACTGTATTTCTAGTTGGAATTACTCTTTTAATTCCATGTTTAGCAGTCTTAAAATTAGTAACAATCGTTTCTTTTATATTGTAAATATTATCTTCTGATACAGTTATGTCAACGTTGTATGATTTTATGTAATAGCCTTGAGCAGAAGACATTGAATCAATAGAGTAAATACTGTTAGAATAATAATTTCTTGTGCTCATAGCATTATATTCTGGATTATATCTATTTGAAAAAGATGAATTATAAATAGCAGATTCATTATCATTCAAATTACTTGTTGAAATATTGCTTGCTGTAATATTACTTGTATTTGAATAATAACTTGAAGCATTAGATATTTGAAATACTCCCCAAAATAAAATAAGTACAATAGATATTATAATAATTTTGCTTATTTTCTTCACGCTTTATTCCCCTTTCATTTGTTATATATTTTATAAATTATATTACAATATTTTCAGACACTTACATTTTAATAATATTACACATTTGGTATTATATCATAAAGTAATATATATTTGTAAAGAGTTTTAAATTTATTTTGAATATATTTTTATACACAATTTTGAATCTTTTTGTTTTCCTAATATTACCCATTTTTATTCTAATAATTTTTATTGTTTAAATTATTAAATATACAAAGAATTAGAATTTTTTAAGTCATTGACTTTTATTTATTTGTAGATATATAATTGAGTCAAAATAAAAGTAAGGAGTTGAATTTTCAATGATTAATGCAGAAAATAATCCAAGTTATTTAAATGAATTTCTTGAATATTCATTAACCTATAAAAATAAATCAAGAAATTCTGTTAATCAATACAATAGTGATTTGAACATGTTTTTACGTTATATGATGTATCACTTTCATTTAACAAACAAAAAAAATTTTAATGAAATAAATATTAAAAATTTTACGGTTGATGATTTAAAAAAGATTACTTCGAATGATATTCATGCATTTATATCATATTTATCAATAAATAGAAATTGTGGTCCTGCAACATGTGCCAGAAAAATATCGACAATTAGAATTTTCTTTAAATATCTTACAGTAACAAATCCTATTTTGAAAGAAAATCCAGCGCAAAATTTGGAAACTCCAAAATTAAATAAAAGGTTGCCACGTTATTTAAGTTTGGAAGACAGTGAAAAACTTTTGCATGTTGCTAAAGAAGATTCTGATGATAAAAATAAAGAACGTGATTATGCTATAATAACAATATTTTTAAATTGTGGTTTGCGTTTATCAGAATTGGTTGGTATCAACATTTCTGATATACATTTTGATGACAAAAGATTAACCGTTATTGGAAAAGGCAATAAAGAAAGAACTATTTATTTAAATGATTCGTGTATTAATGTAATTAATGAATATTTAGCAGTTCGCCCTAGAGATGCAAAACACGATTCAAAAAATTCTGACAAAGCACTTTTTTTAAGCAACTATAAGCAAAGAATAAGTAATAGAACGGTTGAAAATATTGTAAAAAAAGAATTGCAAAAAGCAGGATTAGATCCTACAAAATATTCAACTCACAAATTAAGACATACTGCAGCTACTTTAATGTATAAATATGGTCAGGTTGATATAAGAGCACTTCAAGAACTTTTAGGTCACCAAAGTATATCAACCACAGAAATTTATACCCATGTAGATAATGACCAAGTTAGAAATGCAATTCAAGCAAATCCACTAGCAGACTTTGAAAAATAAAAAGGCCCCGGCTA
>CAYWAH010000004.1:0-57528 GCA_964456505.1 uncultured Clostridium sp.
TATTATTTAAGCCACCAATAGTACATTATGCTAGAGTTAGTTCGTTGAATTGGCAACTAAAAAATATATTGCAGAAAATAGGTCTGGAAGAATTTTCAACGCACCAATTAAGACACACTTATGCAACAAGATCTATTGAAGCAGGAATGAGCCCGGTAGTTTTACAAAAATTAATGGGACATACTGATGTGTCAGTAACATTAAATGCATATACATCTGTATTTGATAAATACAAAAAAGCTGAATTAGAAAAAGTAAATCAGTATTATATTGAACAAAATTTATTGAAACCTCAAAGTGATAAAAATATTTATTTGAAAGATGGAACAAATTTGATAGATGCCAAGAGCTTTGATGAGGAGGATGAGGATTTTTAATATAAAATTCAGTACATAATTTTTTATGTATATTTGATTTAAAATCATATAAAAGTATTACCAAATATTTTTGGACAAAAGCCAAAATTCAATTAGAAAATATCAATAAAAATTTTAAGGGGGAGTTCCATAGTGAGCAATTTAAATAATAGCATCAGGAAAAATAGGTAAAATTTGGTGTATAACAACAAAAATAAAAAACAATTCAAAATTGCAAACTCAAAGATAGTGCGCTTTTGAAGGCGGTGGGTTGAATTAACCCACCGTTTTTTAAAAACAAAAAAATTAGTGAGCAAAATGGTGAGCAAACATCAAAAAAAGCACCTTTTTTAACCAATTTCTTATGAATGATTGAAATTAGTAAAATAAAAAATATAGGAATATCAACTATTATAGAAACTTGAAAAAAATAAAAAGACGGCAAAAACCGTCTTGTATGGTTGCGGGGGATAGACTCGAACTACCGACCTTTGGGTTATGAGCCCAACGAGCTGCCAACTGCTCCACCCCGCGATATATTTGCTTGACTTTTCTAGTATACAACATAAATCCTTAAAAGTCAAGGAAAATAAATCATAAACTTTCGACATCTAAAAATTTTTTTCCTAATTGTTATCTGTTTTTTCTCTTTTTTCTTCTGTAATTACATTTTTAAAATAAGCGTCATTAAAAAAATCTTTCAAAGGAATGCCAAAACCATTTATACTGAGTTGATTTATAGTAGATAGGTTAGGAAGTTTTGTTTTACCATCCATAAAATGCATTATTGTGTTGTAATTCAATCCAGCTTTTTTTACAACGATTGATAATTTGGTATTTTGCTCAGTTACTAACATTATTATTCTTTGTCTTATTGCATTTGAAAAGTCCATTTTATGCTCCTTCAATTATAATTTCTAAAATTATAACACATTAAAAACAAAAAATAAATAAAAAATTTAACAATGATATTTTTTAGTAAACAATTACCAAATTTTAGTGTTATTATATAAAAGCTTAATTAAAAATATTCCTTAAAAAATTAAAAAGTTACAAAATGTTAACTTCAGTTGCTAGAAATTATGAATAAAAATTTATATCATTTTTATTTGTAATAGGAATATTGGAGGTGAAGCAGAAGAAAAGAGAAGAGGATAAAATTTATATGAAAACAATTGGAAAAAACATAAAAAAGCTGAGAAAGAAAAATGGACTATCACAAGAAAAATTTGCTGAAAAAATTAATGCAGTAAGGCAAAGTGTTTCAAAATGGGAACGAGGCGAATCAAGTCCTACTTTGGAAAACATTGAAATAATTTGCAGAGAATTTAATGTAACACCAGAAGATTTAATGGGAAAGAATGACACAAAATTTGAAAGACTAATTGATAGGATTGACAAAAAGAAATTAGAAAAAATAATAACAACAATAATTGTTATACTATTCATTTTATTTATATCAATAACAACAATCAAATTTTATTTTATGAATTATTTAATCAATAAAGTTTCTAACTTTTGCAATAGTGATAATTGCTATTTTGAATCAAACACATATGAAAATAACGTGTTAATAGAAAATGAAAAGATTTGGTATTTGAATGGAGTATATAAAATAACTGAATGTAAATATAGTGATACTGGGGAACTATATACACAAACAAATAAATATATAGATACTATTAACAAAAAATTTTTATCATTAAATAATTTAAATAATGAAACTATTAATAACCATAATGAAAATATATTTATTAATTATAAAAAAGGATATATTGAAACATTAATACCACAAGAACTTATTGATAATCAATCTTCTAAGGAAATATTTCTAAAGTCCATGAAGCATAAAATATATAATAAAGGGGACTCATGGAATATTTCAAAAGGCAAAACAAATATAATAATAGAAAATAAAGAGGACTTAACAATTATCGAGCAAGATAATAACAACAAATATAATTTTAAACAGAAAAATTATTTAATAAAACAAAATACTGTAACAGAAGATGATATAAAAAAAGAGAGTCCAACATCATAAAAGATTAATGGACTCAAGAATAAGAGAAGTTTAATTAAGATTCAGTTGTAAAATTTAATCATATATCCGAGCATAAACATACACAGTTTTAGCTGTTGTTGCAACAAAATTAAAAGTGTATGTACCAGAAGGACAATATGTAAAGGTTCTTAAATTAGTGTGAGCGCCACTTGCTGCAATTGTTCCCAAATTATAGCGATTCCCATTTGGAAACACTACAAAGCATTCTACAGTTCCACTTATAGCAGGACCTGAGGTACCAACCATAATATCTGCATTCCAATTTCCTCTTGAAAGATATGTAGATATACTTCCATAACCACCAGAGAAGCTACCTGCTGTTGATGCAATAACATCACCGGCCGAAGTGAGAATTGGCTCATCCTGTAATGCCTTTGCAGAAGTGTTCGTTTCAGCTGCATATACAGGTGAACCAACAATCGAAATGCAGGTTACAATTGCTGTAAGTACAGCGAGAAACCGCCGAGTGACTTTAGTTAATTTTTTCATATGACTTTCCTCCTAAAAGAAAAACAGAAAAATAAAACAAATCTCTTATCCTATTACAAAATGGAAATTCAAATAAGAATAACCATATGTAACCAATGTTATGTAAATAACAATAAAAATGATAAGTCTTTTTATGTTATATTGCAAACAAATTGGAACTAATAGGAAGGAGGTGGAATCTTTTTGGAAAACAATGAATTGTATAATGGAATACAATCAGAATTAAAACAATTTAGATTTAATAGAAATTCTTTAGGATATGTATATTTAATGGATTCAATAGCACTAGTTTCTGAAAATAAAACTTGCATAAAAAGTTTTAAAAAATTTCTATACCCAATAATAGCAAAAAAATATTCGACAACATCAGATAACGTACAATGGTGCTTAGACAAAATGATTGCTTTAATGTGTTTTAACACATCACAGGAAATAATCACAAAATATTTTAACTATTATTATTATAAAAAGCCAAGTACAAAAGAATTCATAATGGGAGTAGCACAAAAACTATAAAAACAATTAAATTAACTTAGTTGTTTAAAAACAAACTGGATAAAGACCACTAATATATTTAAAATACAAAAATTAATATAATTATTTAAAATAAATATTCTAAAGAAATTTGCAAAGAATCACTAAAAAGAGATGATTTATTTAACATTTAAGGTCAGTCATTAAATTAAATACAAAAGTAAAATAGGAGGGAAAGTAACAAATGAAATATCTACATAGTATTATTGAGATTAACAAAGAAATCGAAAACAAAAAGAAGACAATAGAATTCTATATTTTGAAGGAAACAGAATTTGGCATTCAAATAGATAAAAAGGAAAATGAAAAACAGTATAATATAATAAACGAGAAGAACATATTTAAAAATAAAGAGGATGCAATTCAATTCTTAAATAACATCATCGCAAATTTAAACGATGAATCACAAATAAAATATTTATTGGAAGATTTTAAAAATGAAAAGAAAGTATATATTTAAAATGAATAACGAAATAGCAAAAGACAAGGTTAGAAACCTTGTCTTTTAATTTATTCACGTTTAAAAACTACATCATCAAAATTTTCAATTGTTTCTTTAGTAACACCATCTTTTTCTATGTCTCCATAAGGCAATTCTTTTGTAATTGTACCTCTGTATTTATTATTTTCTGTTTCAATAACAACATCAAAAGTTAAAGAAAATTTCAAGTCATCAGGACTAACATTTGCTTTCGAAAGTAATGTTCCATCATATGCAATCTCCTGATCTTCATTTGATTGATATTCTGATATGCCTTTATTAACTGCTCTAAATAATATTGTTCCGCCTTGATTTGCAATATTTAGTGCTTTATAGTTGCTTGTTTCAGCTCCTTTAAATGTAAGTGAATCTTTTATTTTTAAATTGTCTTGGTAGTCAAATAATTTTTCTTCTCCAGGATTAGGCATATACACCATTACCTGTCCTTTATTTGGCGTTGAAAAATCAAAATTTTCTAATGTGATACTTTTGATGTATGATTCATTTTTAAAATTAGGATTTTTTTCAAATTCAATATAAATATCATTATATTGATTTATATTAAAATTCCACTTTAAATTTTCAGTGTTGTCAGTTTTTGCATCAGATTCTGCACTGCTAATTATTATCATTTTCTTCAAGGTAAAAGGCATATTTGTTTCGCCTTCGGTTTTGTACTTTAACATAATTGAAAGAGCAAATGTAAATGCAACTACAATTATTAGTAAAATTAAACCTTGATTAATTTTTTGTTTAACAATTCTATTCATTTTATTCCTTCCTTTTTATTTCACAAAAATGTGACTTTCAGCTTTTTGCTTATGTGTTTTTTAGTAATTGATAATGTCTTCATTTCCTAAATAATACATTATTTAATATTATTTATAAGTATGGCGGAGAGCGTGGGATTCGAACCCACGTGCCATTTTTCAACAGCAATCTGTTTTCGAGACAGTTCCGTTATGACCACTTCGGCAGCTCTCCATTTTTATATTTAAATTGAACGTTTAACTCACTAATAATTTGCTCTGAGTTTTAATTATTGTACTAACATAGTATGTTACTTTATAAAAATATTTTAAGTAAAAAACATATTTCTATATATTGAATTTTATTAAATATTGAAATCTATTAATTTAATATTTTTTATTTATATTTATTTTCTAGCTTGTCTCAATTCTTTGAAAAAATCTTTCAAAATTTTTTCGCAATCTTTTTCGCAAATTCCACTTTCAACTTCAACCTTATGATTAAAAGTATAATCCTCAAATAAATTTAATACAGAACCACAAGCACCAGTCTTTTTATCCATTGTTCCTATGTACACTTTTGAAATTCTTGATTGTATAATTGCTCCAGCACACATAGGACAAGGCTCTAATGTAACATACATTTCGCAATCATTGAGTCTCCAACTATTTAATTTTTTGCTTGCTTTTTTTATTGCAATTATTTCAGCATGCATTATTGAATTCGCTTTGCTTTCTTTTTGATTATATGCTCTTGCTATAATTTTATTATCTTTTACGATTACGGCGCCAACAGGAATTTCCTCTTTTTTATAAGCTTTTTGAGATTCCTTTAAGGCTTGTTTCATAAAATATTCTTTTTGTTCCATTAGTTTCTCCTGTATGCACTATAATAACATTTTTAAATGATATTTGCAAGTTTTAATGTGTCACATGTATTGTAAACCTATATCATGTATTGCAAACTTATAACGAAAATCTAAAACTTTACAAAAAAACACTTGATAAAAGTGGCAACATATTATATAATGCAATGGGCGTTAAATGTATTTCTTTATTTTAGGGTATTGTCAATAAAAGCCTATGAACCTTGTCAGGTCCGGAAGGAAGCAGCAATAAGTAGAAACTGTATGTGATGATATCCTAAAATAAGGAAACACGTAATGCCCTTTATTTAAAATCTTGAAAATGGAGGCAACAAATTGGCTGAAGAATATATTGCTCTTTATCGTAGATTTAGACCAACAAAATTTAGTGAAATTCTAGGACAAGAACACATTACAAGAACATTAAGAAATCAGGTAATTGCAAATAGAGTTGGACATGCATATTTATTTACAGGACCAAGAGGATGCGGAAAAACATCATCTGCAAAAGTCTTAGCTAGAGCAGTAAATTGCTTGAATCCAAAAGATGGAGAGCCATGCAACGAATGCGAAATTTGTAAGCAAGCATTAGATGGCTCGCTTACGGATATAGTAGAATTGGATGCAGCATCAAATAATGGTGTTGACGACATCAGAGGTATCCGCGATGAAGTTAATTTTTTGCCAACAACAGCAAAATATAGAGTATATATAATTGATGAAGTTCATATGCTTTCAATAGGAGCATTCAATGCATTATTGAAAACATTGGAAGAGCCACCTAAACATGTCAAATTTATTTTGGCAACAACAGAGCCACAAAAACTTCCAGCAACAATTTTGTCGAGATGCCAAAGATTTGATTTCAAAAAAATTCCTGATGAAGACATCATAAAAAATATGGAAATGATATGCAAAAAATGTGATATAAAATACACAGATAAAGCATTGAAACTTATTGCAGAATTGTCAGAAGGTGCAATGAGAGATAGCTTGTCAATCCTTGAAAGATGTGCACAAGATGGCGAAAATAATATTGATGAAAACAAAGTAAAAGATTTAGTTGGAATTCCAGAAACAAAATATATTTCAAGCATAGTAAATAAAATTGCTGATTATGATGCAGAAGGAATGCTTGAAAGCACTGAAGAAATTTTGCTACAAGGAAAAGATATAAATAATTTTACTTGGGAAATCATAAAATATTTAAAAGACATAATGCTTTACAAATCAACGAAAAAATTGTCTAGTGCATATAATGAAGAAGAAGAAAAAGAAATTTCAAATATTGCAAACAAGGTTGATAATGAAAGACTAATTCAAATGATATATGATTTATCAAAATTGCAAAATGATTTGAAATGGTCATCACAAAAAAGTATAATGTTCCAAGTTGGATTATTAAAATTGTGCCAAAAAGAATCCACAATTGTTTATCAAAAAGTGGAAAGTGAAACGCAAAATCAATCGCAAAGTGCAAACAATTTAAAACAAAATCCAGCATACAGAACAATGCAAATTCCAAGTAATAATGTTAACACTCAACCATCAAAAGTCATAGAAAATGGTGCTCAACAATCAAATGTTACTTCAAATATTATACAACAATCTAATCAAGCCACACCACAATCAAATGAAGTAAAACCAGCACAATCAGTAGCACAAGCAAGTAAAACACCAACAAACCAAGAAAAAGCAAATGCTAGTGCAGGTCAAAATTCTGAAATATGGCAAAATGTAATAGCAGAGTTAAAAGATGAAAGAATGCCAATGTTATACACAAGTTTAAATGGTGCAGTTGGCAAGCCAATAGATGATATGACATTTGGAATACAATTTCCAAATGGACTAAATGTATTTAATAAATCAATAATTGAGAAACCGGAAAATATGCAAAAATTGAAAACTCTAGTTTCAATGCAATGCAAAAAAGATATGGTAATAAAAATTATTGATGGCAAGCAAACACAATCAACAACGAGTGCAAATAACAATTTGAACTTAGGATTTGATATAAATATAATAGATTAAAAAATAGGCATAAAGGAGGAAAGAATATGTCAAGAGGAGGATTTCCAGGAGGTAACTTTGGAGGAATCAATATGAATCAAATAATGAAGCAAGCTAAAAAAATGCAACAAGAAATGGAAGAATCACAAGCAAACTTAGCAAGCAAATCATTTGAAAGTACAGCAGGCGGAGAAGCCGTATATGTAAAAGTAAACGGAGCAAAAGAATTACAAGAAATAAAAATAAAGAAGGAAGTTGTAGATCCTGATGATGTAGAAATGCTACAAGATTTGATATTAACAGCAGTTAATGATGCTTTGAAAAAAGTTGATTCAGCACAAAGCCAAGAATTCAGTAAATACAACATTCCTGGATTGGGATAAAAAATGTCATATTATTCACCATCAATAGAAAAGTTAATAGAGTCATTTGAAAGACTACCAAGTATAGGGCACAAAACAGCGGTAAGACTTGCTTTTTACATGTTAAATGCAAGTGATGAAGAGGCTAAAAATTTTGTTGATAGTATAGAAAATGCAAAAAAGAATTTGAAGTTTTGCTCAAAATGTTTCAACATATCTGATACAGATCCATGTGAAATATGCGCAGATCCCCAAAGAGATCAAACAAAAATATGTGTAGTAGAAGATGTAAAAGACATAGTTGCAATAGAAAAAATTCATGAGTATAAAGGATTGTATCATGTGCTACATGGTACAATTTCTCCAATGGATGGAATAGGACCAGAAGATATTAAAATAAAAGAGTTGTTATCAAGGCTAATGGATGGCACAGTAAAAGAAGTTATACTAGCAACAAATCCAAAAGTCGAAGGGGAAGCAACAGCAATGTATATTTCAAAATTAATAAAACCAATGGGAATAAAAGTTACAAGATTAGCACATGGAATTCCTATTGGAGGAGATTTGGAATATACAGATGAATTTACATTAGGAAAAGCCTTTGAAGGAAGAACCGAATTATAGTGTAATTGTAAATGATTTAGTTAGTATTATAAAATTCTAATAAAAACATTTACGCAAAGTTATAAAAATAGGAAGGTAAAATATGAAAAATATTTTAATATTCTATGCTTCGTATGGCGGTGGACACTTGTCAGCCGCAAAATCTATAAAGCAATACATTGATTCACACTATAAAGATTGCAATGTGAAAATGTGTGATTGCATGAAATATATTGATACAAAATTAGAAAAAATCACAACAGATGCATACAAAACAATGGCAAAGTCTGCTCCGAAAACATGGGGAGAATTGTACAAACTTACAGATAGAGAAGGGCCAATTACACAAATAACAAACACATCAAATAAACTATTTGCAATAAAACTTAACAAACTTTTTAAAGAATTTAATCCCGATATTGTTATTTCAACACATCCCTTCAGTACTCAAATGACGGCAGAGTTAAAAAAACTAGGAAAAACAAAATGCACATTAGCAACTATTATGACGGACTTTGCACCACACAATCAATGGTTAGTTGGAAGCGACTATATAGATTATTTCTTTGTTTCGCATGAAGGAATGAAAAAGAAAATAATGCAAAAAGGAATTCCAGAAGAAAAAATATTTGCTACAGGGATTCCATTATCCAACAGATTTTTGCAACATTTTAATAGAGAAAAAATCAAAGAAGATTTAAAACTAGACACAGAAAAAAGAACAATTCTGTTCTTTGGTGGTGGTGAGTTTGGATTAGGAAAGGATGCTACTTCAAAAATACTTGAAGAGTTTATTTTAAATTTAAAAAATGAATATCAAATGGTTGTAATCTCTGGCAAAAATGAAAAAATGTATGAAAAATTTTCTTCAATAGTAAAGCAAAAAAGAGCATCAAAAAAAGTACAAGTATATACATACACAAATAAAGTACCAGAGTTAATGAGCATATCAGATTTGGTTGTTACTAAACCAGGTGGATTAACATCAACCGAGAGTTTAGCTTCAGGACTACCAATGGTCATTATAAATCCAATACCAGGACAAGAAGAAAAAAATGCAGAGTATTTAGTTTCATCAGGTGTTGCAATATGGTTGAAAAATGATGATAATTGTGAAAAGAAAATTAAAGATTTATTATCAAATCCTGATGAATTAAAGCAAATGAAAATTAAGTCAAAACTAATGGCAAAGAAAAATTCAACAAGAGACATTTGCAAAATAGTATTAGGAGAAAATTAAAATTCAAATAGTATATTTTATAAATATTTTGTTCAAAATAACTATGCAGAAATACATAGTTATTTTTTTTATGAAAAAGAAAGGAATGCAAATGTTTACAAAAATAAAAGATTGGATAGATAGATTACGCAAAGGAAAAATGTTAACAATAGTAGTCAGCATGTTTACAATTATAATCATACTTGCACTATTACTATTTTACCAAGGAAGACAATTTCAAAAGATGGCAGAAAATAATTATAACCAATCATTTTACGAGCTTGTTGAATATGTAAATAACACAGAAAAACTTTTAGCAAAATCAACAATTACAAAAGATAGCTCACACGCTACAAAAATTTTAACGAGTGTTTGGAGAATGTCTACACTAGCACAAAACTCTCTATCAAAAATTCCAATAGAACCAGAAGAACTTGAAAATACTCAAAAATTTTTAAATCAAGTTGGGGATTATAGTTTTTCATTATCAAATAAAACATCTCAAATGCAAGATTTAAGCCAAGATGATATTGACCATCTGTCAGAATTACATGATTATGCAATTTCACTTGAAAATACCTTAAATCAATTGGAAACAGATTTGTATTCAAAAAATATTAAATGGGGAAGTCTTTCAAATAAAGGATCAAAAATAATTTCTAGTGAAACTACAAATATTACAAAAAGCAGTTTTGATAGTATCGAAGAAGATTTACATCAATATACAGGTTTAATTTATGATGGCGCGTTTTCAGAAAGTCAACAATATTTTAAAGGATTAGGATTAACCGGGGATGAAATTTCAGAAGAGCAAGCAATGTTAAAGGCTCAAGAATTTATTGGAACAGAAAATATAGAAAATTTAGAAAGTGAAAATGAAGTAACAAATTCAAATATTGATTGCTATGAATTTTTATTTGATTTAAAAAACAACAGTAAAGCAACAATATCAATTACAAAAAAAGGTGGACATATATTACTAATGAACAACAATAGAAATACAGAAGAAAAGAAGTTAACAAATGAAGAAGCAATCAAAGCAGGAAAAGATTTTTTAAATAAAAAACAAATATTAAATATGAAAGAAACATATTATATGGAAGAAGGCAATAATCTCACAGTAAACTATGCATACACTCAAAAAGATGATACCGGAAACGAAGTAATCATATATCCAGATTTAATAAAAGTAAAGATTGCAATGGACAATGGAGAAATTCTTGGAATTGAAGCAAAAAATTATTTAAATTCACATCAAGAAAAGCGAGATTTTGAAAAAGTAAAAATTAGCCAAGATGAAGCGATAAAAAAGATAAATCAAAATTTACAAATTAATGGAATCGATTTTGCAGTTATTCCTACTGCGTGGAATACAGAAATAATGTGCTATGAGGTAAAAGGAAAAACAAATGGCAATGACTTTATGGTGTATATAAATGTGGCAACAGGTAGAGAGGAAGATATTCTAATGGTTGTAAATACACCAAATGGAACAATGGTTACTTAGAATGAATAAAATCAAATTCACTTCATAAAATTTAGAGATAGTGCAAGAATATTTTAATCAAAAATAACAAGCACCATTTCTAAAAAAGCGAGGTGTAAATATGAAAGTGAACTATAAGAAAATAATAAAAATATCAATACTTTTAGTCGTAATATTATTGGTATTTTTATTTTTATTTAAAAACATTTCATTTGAAAAAGTAAACGAAAATCAAAATTTGAATACGAATGAAATAAGTCAAAACGAAATAGAACCTGCCGAAGAACTTGATTCAAATGATGAAAATCTCTCAGAAATACAATTGTTTTTTAAAGATAAAACATCAAACATATTAACACCAGAAATCAGAAAAATTCCGGCAAAAGAATTAATTGATGACCCATATACATATGTTTTAGAAGAACTTTTGAAAGGCCCAAATGATGAAAATCTAGTACAAACAATTCCTGAAAACACCAAATTAAATGGTGTGAATTTTGAAAAGGGAATAGTCACGATTGATCTTTCAAAAGACTTCTTAAACTTTAACGGAACAGACGCAATAGATGCAATCAAACAAACATTAAATCAATTCAATGAAATAAATGAAATCAAATTTTTAATTGATGGAAAAACAAACAGCAAAATAGGATAATAAAAATAAAAAAACGAAAATTTTCTGTTGAAAAAAACTTGATATCATATTATAATACACATATGAAAAGAATTGATGATTTACAATTTGAAAATTTAAAAATCATACAAGACACCGATGGCTTTTGCTTTCGGTGTTGATAGTGTGCTTTTAACAGAGTTTGCAAGAGACATACGAAAAAATTCCACAATAGTAGACATGGGTTCGGGCACAGGAGTGTTAAGCATACTATTAAGCAAAAAAGTAAACGCTAAAAAAATTATTTCCATAGAAAAACAAAAAGAAGTTGCAGAAATGCAAAAAGAAAGTGTCAAACTAAACTCATTAGAAAACACTATTGAAGTAATTAATTCAGATATAAAAGATATTAAATTATCTCCTGAAGAAATCGATGCAGTTGTTACAAATCCACCTTATAAAAAGGAAGGTACAGGACGAAATGCTAAAAATGAAAAACAGCAAATTTCAAGATTTGAATCAACAGTAGATTTAGATAATTGGATAAAAATTGCGAGCTCATTTTTAAATTCAAATGGCTCATTTTATATGGTATACAGATGCGACAGATTACAAGAGTTAATTCAAATATTATCTAAATACAAACTTCAAATAAAAAGAATTCGCTTTGTATATTCAAAGGCTAGTGAACAATCAAATCTTGTTTTGATTAAAGCAGTAAAAGGAGCAAAAGAATTTGTGAAAGTTGAAAAGCCTCTTATTATTTACAATGAAGATGGAACTTATACTGATGAGATTATGAAAATTTATAAGAAATAATTGTTATTTATGTAAGGCTATTAGGCTTTAAAAAAAAATTAATTTACGAAAAAATATACAAATTTTTATGTAACAATTACTATAAATTCTATTTTATATAATTCATATAGAAAGGACAATAACAAATGGAATCAAATCAAAAGGGAACTCTATATTTAGTTGCTACTCCAATTGGAAATCTTGAAGACATTACATTTAGAGCATTAGACATATTAAAAAATGTAGACTTAATTATTGCTGAAGACACACGCCAAACCTTAAAATTATTAAACCATTTCGAGATTTCAAAACCATTAGAGAGTTACCATAGACATAGTGATGAAGAAAAATTACAATCAATAATAGATGAATTAAATAATGGAATAAACATTGCGGAAGTTACGGATGCAGGCACCCCAGCAATTTCAGATCCAGGGGAAGACTTAGTAAAAGAAGCAATAAAAAATGATATAAAAATTGTACCAATTCCAGGAGCATGTGCGTTAATCAATGCCTTAATTCCATCAGGACTTGATACAAAAGAGTTTAAGTTTTATGGCTTTTTACCATTGAACAACAAATTAAGAAAAGAAAAAATCGAAGAAATAGAAAAAGAAAAATCAACAATCATAATATATGAAGCACCACATAGAATAGAAGATACTTTAAAGGAATTACAAGAAAAGTTAGGAAATAGAAACATATCAGTAGCAAAAGAAATTACGAAAATCCACGAGAATTTTTATAGAGGAAAAATTTCAGAAGTAAGAGAACAAATTCAAAATCCAAAAGGTGAATTCATAATAGTAATTGAAGGAAATCAAAATCAAGTAGATGATAAAAGTGCGTTAAACAACTTAACACTTGAAGAACATTACAGATTTTATGAAGCACAAGGACTAGAAAAGAAAGAAATCATTAAGAAAATTGCAAAAGATAGAAATGTAAACAAAAATGAAATATATCAAAAATTTTTAGAAAAATAAAATTATCAAGTGAAAAAATAAAAACAACAATTAGAAAAATAAAATTTACAAAGTCATTTATAAAAGTTGACTTTACGAAATAGTATAAAATAAAATCGTTACATACAAAAAGAAAAACAAATGAAAGGACATAAAATGCAAGAATTATTACAAGAACTTAACCCAATGCAAAAGGAAGCAGTAGAGCAAACAGAAGGACCATGCCTAGTAATAGCAGGCGCTGGAAGCGGAAAAACAAAGGTACTTACTTATAAAGTAGCATATTTAATGCAAGAAAAAAATATCAAGCCTTGGAACATTTTAGCTATTACATTCACCAACAAAGCAGCAAATGAAATGAAAGAAAGAGTTGAAAAATTAGTAGGAAACGCCATAAATGATATTTGGCTTGGAACATTCCATTCTATTTGTGTACGTATTTTGAGAAAGTTTATAGATAGATTAGGATTTGATAATTCGTTCATAATATTTGATACAACAGATCAAAAAACACTTATGAAAAATTGCTTAAAAGAGTTAAATATTGATTCAAAATTATTTACGGAAAAATCCCTAATAAACGAAATAAGCAATGCAAAAAATGAAATGCTAGATGCAAGTGGATATGAGGCACAATACGCCAATGGAGATTATAGAAAACAAACAATAGCAAAAGTTTTCAAACTATATGAAAGAAAATTAAAAGAAAACAATGCAGTAGACTTTGATGACATAATCAATTTTACAATCAAAATTTTCAAACAAAATGAAGATGTATTAGAATACTATTCTGACAAATTCAAATACATATTAGTTGATGAATATCAGGATACAAACAAAGCACAATTTACACTAGTTTCAATGCTAGCACAAAAGCACAAAAACATTACGGCAGTAGGCGATAGTGACCAATCAATTTATAGTTTTAGAGGAGCTGATATTTCAAATATTTTAAACTTCGAAAAAGACTTCCCTGGAACAAAAATTATAAAACTTGAGCAAAATTATAGAAGTACAAAAAGCATATTGAAAACAGCAAATGCTGTTATAAAAAAGAATGATGACAAATACAAAAAGAATCTTTGGACAGAAAATGAGGAAGGACAACTTCCACACGTTTTCTGTGGAAACAGTGAATATGATGAGTCATCATATATAGTAAATGAGATAAATCATTTGAGAAGAGAAGAATATTTCAAGTATTCAGACTTTGCAGTTTTATATAGAATGAACTCGCAATCAAGAGCAATAGAAGATATTTTCAGAAGAGAGGACATACCATATAAAATTATAGGTGGTTTAAAATTCTATGAAAGAAAAGAAATAAAGGACACAATTGCATATTTACGTTTAATTGCAAATCAACAAGACAATTTATCATTCACAAGAATTATAAATGAGCCCAAAAGAGGAATAGGAAAAACTAGCCTAGACAAAATCACAGAAATTTCAAATGAAAACGGCATTTCAATGTTTGAAGTTGTAAAAAATGCAGATCAATATATTTCAAAAATTTATTCAAACACACGTGACTTTGTAGAATTAATCGAATCTTTTAAAGATACAGAATTATCAATTACTGAAATAATCAAAGAAGTTTTGAAAAAATCAGGTTACACTCAAAGCCTTAAAGATGAAAATACAGTTGAAGCAGAAAGTAGATTAGAAAACTTGGAAGAATTTTTAACGGTATCAGAAGAATTTGAGAAAGAATCAGCAGACAACAGCTTAAATGAATTTTTAAATAGTATTTCACTTTCAAGCGATACAGATAAATTAGAAGAAAGTGATGACCAAGTTACACTTATGACATTACATAGTGCCAAAGGGCTTGAATATCCCGTTGTATTTATGGTAGGACTCGAAGAAGGAATTTTCCCAGGCTATCAATCAATGGGAAATCCAGTAGAACTTGAAGAAGAAAGAAGACTTTTCTATGTTGGAGTTACAAGGGCAAAACAATATTTATACTTAACACTTGCAAAACAAAGAACAATATTTGGCTCAACAAGTTGCAATCAACCATCAAGATTTTTAAGAGACATACCATCTAATTTACTTGATGGCTATGATGAAGCATTGAAAAATAGAAAAGAAGAAGATCCATTTGAAGATAGCAAATGGGATTGGATGTATGGCAAAAATAAGAGAATGCAAAATTATTCAAGCAATGAAAATTCAAAAGTCAAATCTTACTTTGCTGACACTTCTACATCAAGCACCGAAGAAAAGTCAAGCCCATTCAAGAGAACAGCAGAATCATTTTTGAAAAATATACAAGCTCAAAAACAAAATTCAGTAGATTTATCACAATATAAAGTAGGCCAGAGAATTTATCACAAAAAATATGGAGAAGGTACAATTACTAAATTAGAGCCAGAAGGCGATGATTTAAAGGTTGATATAGATTTTGATAAGGCAGGACACAAGCGTCTAATGGCGCAATTCGCAAGACTCGAAATTTTGTAAAAAAAACTCGTAACTTAAAAAGTTACGAGTTTTTTTGCATGCTCACTAAGAACCTTTTCAAAAACCAAACTACCAGAATAAAATTCTGAAAATTCAGTTATCTCACTAATGAAAAGCGGAGCTTTTACATAATCAGAATCAATATTTTCAATACTTAAAAAATAAGAATTATTATATTCATAAAGTTGCATTCTTGTAGAAATTTTATCAATATCAATCTCATGATTCTCTACAAAAGTACGGAAATAATAAAAATCATCTAACTTATCAAATCTATAAATTGTATAATCTACATATTCCTTTTCTTTAGGAAGAATAACTTTTCTTGGCTTAACAGAAGATATCTTTTTCTTCTTTGGTTTAACAGCATCATCTTTCAAATTAACAAGTTTTGTTACAAGAAAAGTATAATTTCCGTTGTATAAAGATTTTGCTTCAATTTTTATTTTAAAGTTTGAAGCATCAAATCCAACTTCTTTATTTGCTAAATCTAATAAGTATATAAAAGACTTGCGTGCATTATCAGAATTAGCCATAAAAGAATCTAAATCACCATCTTGAAAATAAACTTTATCTGAATCTATATTTGGCAATTCTGAACTTTTTAATGTGATTTTTAATTTGTTTTCGCTAAGTTTTTCAAACTTCATTAATTCAAAAATCCTCCAAAATAAAATCTTAATAAATTTGATTTGCTTTATAATATCATAATCCTCTAAAAAAAGGAATAGTTTTTATAAAAATAACTTGAAAAAAAACGCAATACCATATATAATAATAGAAACAAAATCAAATTCGAGGAAGGTATTAAAATGGCTACAAAAGAAAAGAATTCTTTAGTGTTAATTTTATTTTTATTATGTGGATTAGTACTTGGTGGTTTAATAGGAGAACTTACAAAGTCTGTTTCATGGCTTAGTTGGCTATCTTATGGACAATCATTTGGCTTGTCATCGCCAGTTACTTTAGATCTAGGAGTTGTTCAATTAACATTAGGTTTAATGTTTAAAATAAATGTAGCTGGAATTATTGGAATAATTATTTCAGTATTCATTTATAGAAAATTCTAATTTGGGGCAGAAAGGAATGTATGCCTTTAAAAATGAAGGAATTGCCAGAAACACAGCGTCCATATGAAAAATTAAAAATGTATGGTGCGGAAAATTTATCAAATGCAGAATTATTGGCAATAATAATTAAAACAGGTACGAAAGAGGAAAATTCTATTGATTTAGCAAATAGAGTTTTATTATTAACGCAAAATTTAAACGAACTCACAGATATATCAATTGATCAACTTATGCAAATAAAAGGCATAGGAGAAATCAAAGCAATACAAATAAAAGCAGTATGCGAACTTACTAAAAGAATGACAATTGATAACAATCATATTACGAAAAAAGTTACAAGACCAAAAGACATTGCAGATGTTTTTATGAATCAAATGCAGAATGAAAAAACGGAAGAATTGAAAGAAGTACTATTAAACACAAAAAATGACATTACAAAAATTATCACGATTGCAAAAGGTGATACGAACGTGGTAAATGTTACGATTAAGGAAATTTTAAAGGAACCTGTTAGAAAGCAATCACCTAAAATTATACTTGTACATAATCATCCAAGTGGAGATGTTACACCAAGTAAAAGTGACATTGAACTTACAAAAATGGTTCAAAAAACGGGAGAATTATTTGGAATAAAACTTTTAGATCACATAATTATTGGTAACAATAATTATACAAGTATAATGTCAATTATGAGTTAATCATTTAAAAACAGAGAGGTTATTTTTATGAGCATTTTTAATTTCAATTCAAAAGACCTAGGGATAGATTTAGGAACTGCAAATATTTTAATTACTCTAAAAAGTAAGGGGATTGTTCTTCGCGAACCATCTGTTGTTGCAATAGATGAAACTAATCGTGAGATATTGGCTACTGGAAAAGAAGCAAAAGATATGCTTGGAAAAACGCCTGAAAAAATAAAAGCAATTAGACCTATGAAAAATGGTGCAATTTCTGATTTTACAGCCACAAGTCTTATGATTAAAAATATGATGAGAAAAATATTGCAAGAATATAATATTGGAAAACCAAGAGTTGTAGTTGGAATTCCATCAGGCCTAAGTGACGTTGAAAAAAGAGCAGTTGAAGAAGCAATGTTTCAATGTGGTGCTAAGGAAGTATATTTAATTGATGAACCAATGGCATCAGCAATAGGCGCTGGATTAAATGTGCTTGAACCAAATGGAAAAATGATTGTTGATATTGGTGGAGGCACTACTGAAGTAGCGGTTATTTCACTTGGTGGAATAGTCACAAGTACATCAATAAAAGTTGCAGGTAATACAATTGATGAGGCTATTGCAGCATATCTTAAAAGAAACAATAATATTGCAATAGGTTTGGCTACTGCTGAAAAATTAAAAATAGAATTAGGTAATGCAGAGGAACCTGTTACAGAAGAAATAAAAGAGATAAGAGGAAGAGACTTAAATACAGGCCTTCCTAAAAATGTAAAGATAACATCGAAGCAAATACACAAAGCAATGCAAAAACCAATCGGAGAAATTGTAGAAGCAATATCAAAAACTTTTTACTATACAAAACCAGAATTAATATCAGACATTATGGAAAA
This sequence comes from uncultured Clostridium sp., assembly GCA_964456505.1. Classification (GTDB taxonomy): domain Bacteria; phylum Bacillota; class Clostridia; order TANB77; family CAG-508; genus CAG-793. The sequence goes on from CAYWAH010000004.1 coordinate 18,703, forward strand.
TGGAATTTATCTTTCTGGTGGAAGTTCTCTCATAAAAAGTTTAGATAATTTAATTTCACAAAAGTTGGGTATTCAAACATTTATTGCAGATTCACCATTAGATTGTGTTGCAATTGGCACTGGAAAAATAATAGAAGATCCAGAAAAATACAGAAGAGTTTTGAAAAGAAAATAATGTTGGAGGAAAATATTTGTAATGAGTAAAAATAAAACAAGTTCAGCAGGTGTAATAATTACAATCGTCTTATTGATTGTAATTGTAATATTATCAAATATAAAAACAAATAAAATTTCACAAGTTGGCAATGCAATTACAAATATTTTTATGCCAATTCAAAATGGATTTGTATTTGTAAAAAACAAAATTACTAACAATGATCAAGAAATAAGTGATATTTCAAAATTAAAAGATGAAAACTCTCAATTAAAAGAGCAAAATCAAAAACTTCTTGAGGAAGAAAGAGAACTTGAAATAATAAAAACAGAAAACAACACATTAAAACAATATTTAAATTTAAAAGAAAAATATTCTAATTATTCCACAATCCCTGCATATGTTGTTGAAAGAAGTTACAGCAACTACGAAAAAGTTGTAGTTATTAATGTTGGAAAAAGCGACGGAATAGAAGTAAATATGCCTGTAATTTCTGAGTCAGGATTAGTAGGCCATGTAATTGATATTACCGAAAACACAGCAAAAGTACAAACATTGATAGATACAGCAAATACCGTAAGTGCAAACATATCAACCACAGACGATGGAATTTTGGCAAAAGGACAATTAGGTTCTAATAATGAAATAAAAGCAACAAATATTCCAGCGGAGGCTACTATATTACAAGGGGATACAGTAATAACATCAGGACTAGGCGGAATATATCCAAAGGGTATTTTAGTTGGAACAATTAAAGAAGTAGTAAACACTAAAAATCAAACAGATAGATATGCAAAAATTACACCTGCTACAGATTTCAATAAACTATCAACAGTACTAGTAATAACAAACAAGTAATTATGGAGAAATAATGAAAAAGTCTAAAGCAATTTTAACAATATTTGTTTTATTTTTAATTGTATATTTTTTGCAAGCCAATTTCTTTACATGGTTTAACATTGGAGGCATTATGCCAAACCTATTTGTAATACTTGTATTATTTATAGGTTTATTTGCATCGCAAAAATTAGGCATAGCTTTTGGAATATTTATAGGGCTAATAATAGATACTATAGTTGGAAAAGGAATAGGATTTTCGAGTTTGTTTCTAGCACTAATTGGTTTGCTTGGAGAATATTTTGACAAAAATTTTTCAAAAGATAGTAAAATTACAATTATATTAATGGGTGTTATTGCAACATCTTTTTATGAAGTAGGAATGTATATTGTTAACATTGCAAAATATGGAGCACAAGTTGAAATAGGAAAATTTTTATTTATTCTACTCATAGAAAATATTTTCAATTCATTATTGATAATCATATTCTATCCACTAATGAAAAAAGTAGGTTATTATCTAGAGGATGTATTCAAGAAAAAACAATTATTAACAAGATATTTTTAGATTAAGGAAATTAAATTGGACAAAAAAAGTAAGCTTAGATATAACTTAATAATCACATTTGTATATATCGTAGGAATCGTTTTGCTTCTACGTCTTTTTGATATGCAAATTGTTAATGGTGCAAGTTATAGAGAACAATCTAATACAAGATTAACACGCGAAACAAAAATAAAAGCAGCAAGAGGAAATGTACTAGATTCAAGTGGAAACAAATTAGTATCAACCACAATACAATATGATGCAGAAATACATAAAACAAAAATTGATGATGAAGCATTGAATAATGCATTGTTGATGTTTGCAAATACACTAGAGCAAAATGGAGACAAATACATTGATGAATTTCCAATCACAATAAATCCATATGCTTTCGAAGAAGGCGAAGACTTTGATAAATGGAAAGAAACAAACAAATTAGATTCATCATTAGATTTAGAAGGTGCATTCAATTATTATAAAAACAAATACAAAGTTACAACAGAGAATTTAGATGATGCAAGAAAAATAATCACATTAAGATATGCCATAGAAAAAGAAGGATATAGTAGCACCAAAACATTAACTCTTGCAACAAACATAAGTAATGCAAGCGTCGCAAAAATAAATGAAATGAATACAAGTTTCCCAGGAATTAGCACAAGCAGTGAACCAGAAGTTTCATATCCTTACGGAGAGTTAGCATCACATGTACTTGGATATATTGGACCAATTACAAATGACGAATTAAAAGATCATTCTGATTATGATATGAACGATGTAATCGGAAAAACGGGCATTGAATCAGTATTTGAAAAATATTTAAAAGGTAAAGATGGAATCAAACAAATAGACATGTCAATAGATGGTGTAATCACAGATGAATACGTTTCAGAAGAAGCAAGTGCTGGATCAGACGTTGTACTTACTATAGATGCAGAATTACAAAAGAAAACAGAAGAGGCTTTAGCAAAAACAATTGAGCAGATAGGAAAAAGCACATCAGCAGGATATCAAAAAGCAGACCAAGGTTCAGCAGTTGTAATAAATGTAAAAACAGGCGAAATATTGGCAATGGCAAACTATCCAAATTACAACCCAAGCCTATTCATAAATGGAATAAGTTCAGCCAATTGGGATAACTATAGAAATGATTCCAGACACCCATTGGTAAATAAGGCAATTTCAGACATGTCAGCACCAGGCTCAACATTCAAAATGGTAACAGCAATTGCAGGATTAGAATCAGGAGCAATAGATTTAGATACAAAAATAAATTGCGTTCACACATACACATTTTACAATGATTACAGACCATCATGTTGGGGCACACATGGTTGGCTAAATGTTACACAAGCAATCGAACACTCTTGCAACTACTTCTTCTATGAAACAGGAAGAAGAGCAGGAATAGCTGAAATAGCAAAAATAGCAAAAACATTTGGATTAGGTCAAAAAACAGGAATCGAATTACCAGGAGAAATTTCAGGAAAATTATCATCAAAAGATGTAGACGCAGAATGGACTGGTGGTAAAACAATACAAACAGCAATTGGGCAATTATACAATGATTTCACTCCATTACAAATGGCAAAATATACAGCAATGATAGCAAATGGCGGAAAGAATATAGATGTTACAATAGTAAAATCAATCAAGAATTCAAACGGAAGCGAAGTATCAAGAAATGAAATTGAATCATATGTAAATGAAAAGCTAGGAATTGATGGAAATAGCGGAAGCGATTTGAACATAAGCGACAAAAACATGAACGCTATAAAAGCAGGTATGAAAGGCGTTACAAGTGATGATGGTGGTACTGCATATTCATACTTCAAAGACTTCAATATTGAGGTTGGAGGAAAAACAGGATCTGCTTCAACAGGAATAGGAAGAAATGCAAATGCATGGTTCGTAGGATTTGCACCATTTGATTCACCAGAAATAGCAGTAGCTGTATATGTAAAAAATGGCCAACATGGTGGTCAAACAGCACCAATCGCAAGAGAAATATTTGCCGAATATTTAGGAATGAATGATTCACAAGTAACAGAAGATATGTCTACAACAAATGAAATGCAACAAATAAATTAATAATTCAAATGATAAAAATATGAAAGGAAAAGGAGAACTTAATGAAAGAAGAAACAAACTACATTTCTGTTTTATCAAATAAAGAAAGAATTATTTTTAAGATAAAAGAAATAGCACCTTATGAAGGAATAAAAAGTGAATTAAAAACAAAATTAGTACAATTAAAAAAATTTTATAAAGATGAAAAATTTCCTATATATGTTACAGGAAAACTATTAAAAATAGACGAAGTAAAAGAACTAAAAAAACTAATATCAAAATATTTAGATGTTCCAATAGAATTTGATAGCCCATTAGAATTAGGACTTTCTGGAATAAAGAAAAATTATAAAAAAGATATAGAAACATCTCAAACTAAATTCATAAAATCATCAGTACGTTCAGGGCAAAAAATAGAATTTGAAGGAAGCATTGTAATATTAGGAGATGTAAATGGTGGAGCAGAAATAATTGCAGAAGACAATATTATAGTCCTTGGCAAATTAAGAGGAATGGCACACGCAGGAGCAAAAGGAAATGAGCAAGCAATTATTGCTGCAAAATCAATAGATTCAAGGCAAATAAGAATTGCTTCAACCATAAAGGAAAGAACGCAAGAAGAAGTAGATACACAATTTTATCAATTTGCCTACATAAATGAAAAAGGCGAAATTGAACTAACCTTTTAAAAATAAATCAGGTTCCAATATATTAATTTTAAAGCCCGCGCAGCGAGCAACCGAAGCGTAAGCGAAGGGCGAATGATTATACTTTCAAATCAGTAGTCCGAAATTCACTTTTTTAAAAAGTGAATTGAGTGACATCAAAAAAGCATAATCCGGTAAGGGCTAAAATTAATATATTGGAACCTGATTTTCTAATATTAAATATTCATAAACATAAACATCATCATAAAAAGCATAAGCGAGTTATTGCTCCCGCCCTTCCTTTTATGTCTCTTTTTCTTTAAATACGGAAGCATAGCCAAAAGCAAATCAGTCATATCATCATCCTCATCATCTTCCTCAAAAGATTGATTTGAATTTTTATATGTATTATTTTTAGAATCATGAGACAAATCCTCATTGCTTTGAAAATTTTGCGAACCTTGAGAATTTTGAGAATTCATTTTATTAGCCAAGTCCTTAATTTCATTAGGAACTTGGTTATTATTAATCATATTTTGCGCTTTTTTCATCATTTCAATCATTTCAGAATCTGTCATCTTATCCCTCCAAAAACTTTATTACATAACTCAAAAACCTACGGAAAACAAAGCATTCTAAAATATAGTATGCAAAAGAGTAAAAAGTTGTTACAAACATGTCATAAAAAAAATAAAAAGGCTTAAATAGCCAATTCCGTACAGAAAACGAGAAAATTGCTTTATATATAAGGAAAAAACTTATTGAAAAAACTGGAAAAATTAAGTATTATATAAATCAGGTTAATATCTTTAGTAAAAAGGCGAAAAAATAGGCAAAAAATCATTGAAAATTAAAAAAACACTTGAAAAATCGCCATAAAGATTGTATAATAAAGTTATGATATTATGTAAAGTTGAGGAGGACTAGTTATCATGTCAAACAAATTAAACAAAGTAATAGCAATGTTAATTGCAACATTATTGATAAGCATTAATTTCATGCCTACAATAGCATATGCTAGTAGTGAAGTTGAACAAGATAGACAAACAACAGAGGAAAATGTTTCATTTGATGCTAAAATTAATGATTCTTACAAGACACAAGCCAATATTTCTGAAGGAGCAAACTTGAAATTAAATATTCAAGTAAAAAATACTGGATATTTAAAAGATGCAGTAATTACATTCAACAATAAGAACTACAAAATTTCTAGAGTTGAAAATGAAAGCATTATTGAAATGACAGATGATGAAATCAAATTAGATGAAGTAATTGCAGGAAAATCTTTAGACTTAGAAATTCCAATTTCATTCAACAAACAAAATGAGGTATCTCAAGATGAATATTCAAGAGATTCTAAAGTTGTACTAAATGCAATCTATGTAAATGAAAAAGGAAAAGAAAAAGAAGTTAAAAAAGAATTAACTGAAAATTTGACATGGACTTATGAAGCAAAAGAGAGTGCTTCACAAAAATTAATAGCATACAAAAAATATGCAGATAAAACAATTGTAGCATTCCAAGTAAACGATGGAATTGCTGATAATGTAGTCCCAGTTTTAAATAAATCAATAGCTATAAGCATACCTAAATTAAATAATGCACAACCTGCTGATGTAAAAGTATCAGGAGAGAACACTGAATATAATGTAGAAAACAAAACATTAACAATTACAAAAACAAACACAGCAAATAGTGATAACAAATTTAATGCTAACACAGCTGATTCATACATTGTTACATATATTTATAATACACAATCAAGCGAAAGCACAATTACATCAAAAGTAAATTCAAAAGTTACTACTATAAATAATGATACATTAGAATATGCTACATCAGATGAAGAATCTTCATTTGATATATCTAAAGAGGTAGGAAATTTTGCAAATGTTTACCAAGCACAAGAAAACAAAATCAACAAAGGCTATATGTACACAAGTGCAGAAACAGAAAATAAAACAAATACAGCATTTGAAGAAAACTATACTGTTGAAGTTGTTACACATGATTTAATTGCAACAATAAAATTAGACCAAACAAATTCATTCTTTAATGAAAGCAAAAACAAAGTAAGTGTTAAAACAAATAAAATCTCAGTTGATGCAAATCAATTAGTAGATCTTTTTGGTGAGGATGGAAAACTAACAGTAGTTGCTGATGGAAACACATTAGGCGAAATTACAAAAGATTCTACAGAATTAGAAGTAAATACAGCAAGCCCAATTACTATTACAACTACATCTCCTAAAAAAGAAGGAGCATTAAACTTAAAAATAGCAAAAGAAATAGAAGCAAATGCAAATTATTCAAAAAATCAATTAAAAACATTTACAACACTACAATCAAATTATACAGAAACAATATTAAAAGATGGAAACGAAATATCAAAGAGTGATGTTTCATATGTAAACAATCTAGAAGAACCAACATCAAAAGCCACATTAGAAGTTAGCAAAGATTCATTATCAACAGTGGTTACAAATGAAGACACAGTATTTAATGTAGTATTAAATACAGCAGATGTAACAGACACATTATACACAAATCCTTCAATTAAATTAACAATGCCAACAGAAGTTACATCAATGAATATAAAAGAAGTAAAAGTATTATATGATGATGAAATAGTTTCAGGAAATGTTGAATCAAACGGAAATGAAATATTAGTAAAATTAAATGGTACACAAACAAAATACAATTCAGAATCTATTGCAAAAGGTACATTAATTAGAATAGTAGCAGATCTTACATTAAATAAATTAGCACCATCAGTAGATTCAAATGTTACATTAGAATATTCAAATGACAGAGATGCAAGTATAAACAAAGTAACAGCACCAATTAAAATAGTTGCACCTACTGCCTTCATTACAGTTAATACAATAAATGCAAATGGAAAAGAACAAACAGCATTAGAAGATGATGCTACACCAATAAAAATTCAAAGAGAAATTGGCACAGAACAAGAAGTAAAAGTTACAGGAACAATAGTTAACAACTTAGGATACAATGCAGATGGACTTACAATAATAGGAACAATCCCTGCACAAGGAAATACAACTGTTACAGGAGAAGACTTATCATCAAATTTCTCTACAACATTTGAAAAAGGAATAGAATTAACAGGATTAGATGGAGCAAGTATTCAATATAGTAATGATGCTTCAGTATCTAATAGTACAAATTCATGGCAAGATGAATTAACATCAGATTCAAAATCATACAAAATCACACTACCAACATCATTTGCTCAAGCACAAACAGCTACATTTACATATACAGTAAAAACAAATACAAACTTACCTGCAAACTTAGTTGCAAGTGAAGCTTATGGAGTATATTACAATAATAATTCAGATGAAGGTGTTAAATCAAATTTAATCAAATCTAAAAAAGCAACAATTACAACAGGTGGAGAGCCAAAACTAGAATTATCAATTTCAGCAAAAGATTCTGCTTCAGGTTTTGATCTTAAAAATGATGCATATGTAAAAAATCAAGATATAATTGAATATACATTTACAGTAAAAAACACAGGCACAGATGCGACAGATGATACAAATATAGAAGTATCACTTCCACAAGGAATAGATGTTATTGAAAGTAGTAATACTGAAATAGGTAGACTTGAAATGAACGAAACAAAACAAGTTACTATAAAAGCCAAAGTTACAAGAGTGCCTTCAGACAATGAAAACGAAAACAATTTAACAATGATTGCAACAGCAAATGCATTTGATGAAAAAGAAAACAAAATTTCAAATGCTTCATCAACATCACAATTAAACTTAAAAGAAGAAGTAGGAACTATTGCAATTAAAGTTGAGCAAGCAACAGAGCAAGAATTACCTAAAAAGGACACATTAGTACAATATGATGTTACAATAAATAATTATATGGGTAAACAACTTAAAAATGTTACTGTAAAATTCCCAATTCCTGATGGATTAGAATTTGTTTCAGGGGCAGAAAATAGATACAATGTTACAGTAAACAAAGAAGACAATACATTTACAGTTACTTATGCAAAATTAGACATTGGAAAAGAAGAAGGCTTTTCAATCAAATTAAAAATTGCAACAGATGAAGCTAAGAAATTTGAAGCATACGCAACAGTTACAGCAGATGAACACTCTACTGAAACAAAATCAAATGTAGTTTCATTTGAAACAACAGATTTGTCAAAAGCACTAGAAGTAACACAATATTCAAATGTTAAAGATGGACAAGAAATAAAAGATAAAGACACAATTGATTTCTTTACAGAATTAAAGAACAATCTAGGTACAGCACAAGTAATTAGTTATGATGATATAGTAAGCAACCAAGTAAACTCATTAAATAGATATATTGAAATTAATGGTTCAAGAAAAGAAATGGACTATTCAGAAACAGAAATAACAATTCCAGCAAATTCTACTATAAGAATAATCGCAGAAATGAAAATGTTTACTCAAATGTATAATGAAAAAACAACATTAACATATCAACCATTAATATACAATGAAACATCAAAAACACAATTAGACTTAGCACAACAAGAACTTGAAATTACTTCTACAGGATATGTTAAAGTTATTGAACAAAATTCTGATAATAAAAATAATTCAACAGAAACAAAATCATCTGAAGAACTAAAGAGCTCATTTGATATTAGTGGACAAGTTTGGAAAGATGAAAACAAAAACGGACAAAAAGAAGAAAGCGAAGAAAAATTCGCTGGAATAGAATTAGCATTATATAATCCAACAACAAATGAAATATTAAAAGATGAAAATGGAAACGAAATAAAAACACAAACAGATTCGGAGGGAAACTATGAATTTAAGAATATTCCAAAAGGTAAATATAATGTAATAGCAAAATTTGATACATATAACTATGAAATAAGCGAATATAGAAAAAACGGAATAATGAATTCAGAAAATAATGATTTCGTTTCTGCCACATTTAATGGAGAAAATGTCGCAACAACAGATATTATTGAATTAAAAGATTCAAATGAATTTAATATCGATTTAGGATTATGCGTAAAAGATATATTTGATTTAGAATTAACACAAACAGTTTCAAAAATACATGTAATTAATACTAAAACAAATAAAAACAAAACATATGATTATGAAAAAGATAGAGCAAAAGTTCAATTACCAGCAAATGCAATTGAAAATGCAACAGTACTAGTAGAATACAAAATATCAATTACAAATAAAGGCAATGTTGCAGGATATGCAAATGAAATAATTGATTACTTACCAAGTGATATGACATTTAATTCTGAATTAAATACAGATTGGTATAAAACAAAAGATGGAAATGCACATAATACAATGGTTTCAAATATGTTAATAAATCCAGGAGAAACAAAGGACGTTACTTTAGTTTTGACAAGAAATATTACAGGAGAAAATGTAGGAACAGCAAGAAATACTGCAGAAATAGCTTCTACATATAATGAATTAGGATTAAAAGATATAAATGCTAAAGCAGGAAATAAACTATATGGAGAAAAATCTAGCACAGATACAATTATTGTAATGTCAGCAAATAAAGAAATACTTACAATTACAGGAATTACAATTGGAATACTAGCAGTAATTGCATTAGCAGTATATGAAATAAAAATACACATTATTTATAAAACAATATAAATAAAAAAAGGAAGGAGAATAAAATGAAATTAACTAGAAGAAAAGTAAGTGTTATATTTTTAATTGTAACAACAATATTACTAGCTAGTATATTTCTTGACAATGTATCTTTCGCCTACATTAATTACAACAATTCAACAGAGGCAGAAACATACAAATCTGTAGTTTCTTGGACATGGGTAAAGGATAAAAAACTATGGGATATTAACAATTCAGGAAAAACTAAACCATTCTATTATACTATAGGCAATAGCAATGAGGAAACATATTTTTGTATGAACCATGGTAGACCAATTGCTTTAAGGTATACAGGAAATAGCAATGGAAGTACACAAAAAACAACAGATGTAATACTTGAAGAACAATCTGCTAATTTAAATAAAGATATTGATGCTAAAAGCGGAGATATGGAAGCCAGCGTAGGATTTGCATACTACTGGCTAGAAAAACATGGCTATGAAATAAACACAAATGGTGAAGATTTCATAGATGAACTTCAAAACATTATTTGGAATTCAGATACTTATACAGGAAAATCAAATGTTGTTGATACTGGAAAAAATGAAACAAGAAGAATGGACTCAATAGACTATAATTCAGATGATGAAAATGCAGAATATGTTACAAAAAATGCTTCATCAGGAAGCTTACAAGATATTTTTGAACATAGATCATACAACTATGCTAATGTATACTATGCAATATTAAATGATTTAAATGAAAAAGGTGAACACACAGAACTAAATAATACACCTTTATTCCAAGTACTAAATAAAGATGGTAAACCAGTAACAGAAGAAGACATAAATGTTTATGTAGATCAAAATACAAATAGATATACAATGGGACCATATACATTAAGAGTCAATCCAAACAATAAATTAATAAAAACTTCAAATTTAGTAAAAAGATATGGAGAAAATGGTGCAATAAAAATTGCAAAGAAATTACTTTATGATGAAATCACAAAAAATATTTATGGATATAAAGCAGGAACTTTGGAACCAATAAAAAGCAAATATTCTGATGTATATTTGGATGATTATAGCAAATTCTTCAAAGATGGAAATGGAGATGTAAACTATGCAGATACATTTGCTTCATTTGATATTTCAAAAGATTTAACAATTTCAGAATCAGCAGATAATACTACAAATAAATTGTTAGATGAAGATGGAAATGAATTAACATTCCCTGATTTCGTAAGTGAGAAGAACTTTTACATTGAATTTACACCAAAAGAAGATGGTGCTATATGTGAAACAGGATATCCACTATTTTCTGTAAGTTTCTTAAATAGATTTAAAGGAAAAGTATCATGGTTTGGTGGAAAGCCAAAATCAGTAAATGATGGAAAAGAACAAAATAATGATGGTGCAAGTAAAACAGGTTCATTAAGTTCTTATGAAGATTCAAATGATGGATCTTTGCAAGCATATAAATTCAATACTTTAAATGTAACAGTACAAAACCCAGGTGATGCAATATTTAGTGATTTCCAAGGAACATATTCATGGAATAAAGCTACATTCGCAAATGGGTCAGATACATCTTCAGGTTCATATAGTTATAGTTTTCCTCCTACTCCAACACCAGAAAATGATGGTGGCGCAAAAGGATATGATGATTTGTTTTGGGAAGGAACTTGTACAATTACAATACCTGTACATAGTAAAAATGAAAAAAATTCAGAATATCACTATGATGTTGTAATTAAAAATGTTCCAATTAAATTATATGAACAATATGCTTATAATGTTGGTGTGGAAACATCTTCAACAACTACTGGTTATACTCCTAATCTTGCTGACCCTGATAAACCTTTCTCATACCCAATCTATAATGTAACATGGAAAATTAATCGTTCAGGTGCAGCTGATAACCAACCACTACCTAAACCAGAAGATATGTCTTTTGATTATGAACCAGACTATAAATCAGATAAAAACACAGTTCAAACAATTACATTTACAAACTTATTTGTTTCTTCAAGTGATACAACAAATGGAGATAAGAATGCTACTACAGGAATTAGTTTCACCGTTCCAGGAACAAAGATTTCAAAAGGCTCACAAACTACAATTGAAGGTGTAGGCAAAGCTGTAAAGATGCAGAAATATATTCAAGTACATGAAGTTGAATTTGGCGGAGGTGTACAAGATGTTATAGTTCCAGGATCTCCACAAGGTTTTGTAGAACAACAATTAGGTGGACATGTTTGGATTGAAGGAACTGAAAACAAGGATAGTAGACCTGATGGTATCAGAAGAATAGGAGATGCAAATTCTACTGATAAGGTTTACGCTGGAATTCTAGTATCATTATATGATGCTACAACAAAATCTCAAGATCCAGTTGCAGTAACTACAACTGATAAAACAGGACAATATAGATTTTATGGTCATAATAGCACAATTGTAAACTATTACAATAAAGACACATACAAAGAATGCGATGCTTCAGATCCAAATGCATATGCAGTATACGAACCAATAATGAATCCAATGCATGATTACTATGTTACGTTCTTATATAATGGAGAATTATATGAGGCAACATACTACAAGGAAGATATTTCTTGGAAAGCTGATAGTAATGGAAATGTAAATGGAGATATAAGTTACTCAAATGCTAGAGAAGACAATAGAGATGCATTCAATGGAAAACTTGAAAAAATTAATGGCGAATCTGTAATTGAAGGAAATAGTGTTTCATATAATCCTACAAGTACAAATGCAAATAATGGTGGAGTTGGAAGAGTATTTGCATTAGATGAAAAATTAGAAAGAGATAATCATGAGTATATTTCAATTGATTATAATTTTGATAGTCAATACAAAGATGCCGGAAATTATCTAGCAATGAACTCTAGCCAAGTTAGAGCAGGAAACAGAGCACTAACATTCAGAGACGCATGGAATATATTTGTAAATTTAGCTACATCTGAATGGGAGTGTGGATTAAATGATTCACCAACAGCATTTGATGGTACATTAGACTGGTATGCAGAAACAAAGCAAGGAATTAAAGGAATTAAATCAGCACCTGATCCAACAACACACATTACAGATTTTGATCAACTATTTGGAAAATTAGTATCTGAATTAGAAGGTTTAGGTGTAGGATCTCAAGATGCTAATGATGTAAGAAATTACATTGAAAACATTTTGATTTCTGCTAAAACAATAAAAACTGGTGAAAATGCAGATGATGGAATTGCAGAGAATGAATTAAAAACATATCCAGTATATGATTATTATGTACTTGGATCTGTAACAGAAAAGAAAGACATTTCACATGCAAAAGAGATAAAAGATGAACCTCTTGAAATATTCAAAACAAGAGTTAAACAATATAATCCAGCAGACTTAAAACATGCATATCATTATCTATACAATCAATCTTATGACCAAGCAAGATTTGTTGACTTTGGTATTTATAAGAGAGAGGATATAGACTTATCACTACAAAAAGATGCATATAAAGCAACAGTTATTGTAAATGGTAAAAAACAAGATTACTACTATGACAAAAAAATAAGTTCAAATAGATCTATTCTATTCAAACTAAGAAATGCAAATGGTGGAGTAGTTGATACAATTTCAAAAGATAATATTAAGAGCTTACTAGAAAACATAGGAGCAAAAAATATTACAGATGTTCAACCAGTTGGAACAGAAGGATACAGTGTTAAATTTACTTATGGTGATGATGGTACGGTATATGTAGCAGAAGCATCTAAACAAGGAATTCCATCAATTTACCAAGAATCTTGGAAAATTGAAGTAAGAGCTTCAGATGCATTATATAATGGTTCAACAAGTTACTATAGAGAAGTTAGACCTTCAGAATATTTGTATGATGGTACTGACTCAGATACAGGAGTAACTAATGAAAATAATGCAGATGATAAGAACTTACAAATATTTGTAACATATAGAATTGAAGTTTCAAATAATGGCCAAACAGATGCAAAAGTAAATGAAATTGTTGATTACTATGATGCAGATAACTACGTATATGATGGCGTATTAAATGGTGATACATATGAAGAAAACGTTTATCAAGACGAAAACGGAACATATGTAAATTCATACATGGGCATTGATAGAAATGGTACAGCAATGCTTGGAAATAATGCACAAGCAAAATCAGATAAGAATGCAAATATTAGTTTAGGCACAAATTCAAGCAAACAATATTCAGGAAATGCCAAAGTAGAAAACGCAGACTTATTAGTAGTAAAAACTAAGGGTCAAAATGGTGAAAGCGAATACATTACAAACGAATCATTATCAAGTGATCCATATTATCAATATAATCCAACAGATAAAGCAAACTTAGGTGGAGAAGCAAGATCATTTGTTCAATATGAAAAAGGTCAATATAATTACAGAGCATTATATATTACAAATAAAAATACTAATGCTTCAGATCCTGCTTTAAATGGTCAAATATATGATGAAAATGGAAATGCTACAAATTATTACCATAACTTATTAAAACCAGGTGAAGGTGTATATGTATACTTAACATTTAAATGTTTAAATACAACACAAGAAAATGGTTCAGGGGTAACATTAAGCAATGATCCATCAGCATCAAAAATTAAGCTTGATCAAAACTTAACAACAGCTCAACAAGAATTAGGTAAGAGAAATATTGCCGAAATAAATTCTTATTCAACATACTATAGAAGCGAAGGAAGCACAATTCCAGATTCATTAGGAGATAATAATGAAAGACGTGATACAGATGTATCAGGAAAACGTGCAGGCTTAGTTGATATTAATTCTACCCCAGGAAGCTTAACAAGTTATGATTTGAATTCTGATGGTAGAATTAGATTAAATGGTTCAGATCCTTCACAAGACAGACTTGAAAATGATACTGATAGTGCACCAAATGTTGTTGTAAAAATTGCAGATAACCAAGATACAAGAGTTATTCAAGGAAAAGTTTATGAAGATCAAAGAAATACAACAAGTACAGGAAACTCATTAGTAGGTAACGGATCTTATGATGATAGTACAGATACCTTAATTGATGGTGTTACAGTTCAATTAGTTGAACTAGTACAAAAAGTTACACAAGGAGGTCTTTCAACGGGTGAGTACATAGGTGAAAAGATTTGGGCTTCATATACTTATGGCTCAACAAAACCTAGCGCAGATGCAAGTAAAACCTATGAAAGAAATAATAGTGGATGGGTTCCACAAGTTGTAATTAATTATAATGATGCAAACAATGCAAATGCTACAAAAATATTAGGAATATCTCCAGACAAAATTAAAGAGGTATTAAAAGATGGCACATATACTGATGACTTAAAAGGAATTTATGAGGATGGCTCAGGTAACAAGTTACCAGCGTTGACTACAGGTCAATACGCATTTGTTTCAGTACCAACAGGTGATTTCTATGTAAGATTCATTTATGGTGATACAAATGACACAGTACTTGAAAGAACAATGAGCGACACAGATGATTCATCAGTTGATGCAGAGGCACAAGTTGTTGATACACTAATTGGAAAATCAGGTAAGAATACAAAATCTTACAATGGCCAAGATTATAAATCAACAACATATCAACCAGCAGTTTCACAAAGTAGTAACTACAATGGAATAAACGGCTATGCATATAATGGTGATTATGATACTCAAAACTACACAACTGTTGATAACATAACAGTTGATCCTCAAGGAAGCAGTTATGATAGAAAGAATAGTGATCCTTCAAACTCATTAGTTTCATTATACAATGTTAAAAAACTTAACGCTACAAAGGCAAACATGTATTACTATAATGTTAATGAAAGTGAAGGAAAGAATGTTTCTGATGCAAAAGATGTTTATGTATATAGAGATCGTTCTAACTCATATTCAAAAGGTGCAAATAATGCAAAAGACATCTTATCAGGAGCTCAAAATGTTCAAGTCTTAACCAATAATAGAGCAGAAGTGTTAGCATCACCAACTCAAGTTGCAACAGAAATAAAGAATAATATTGTAAGCAAAGCTTCAACTTATGTAAAATTAACAAGTGAAACAATGGATGGCAATATTACTCCAGAATCTGCAAGACAATTTGCTGATCCTAATGGACTTCAAGCAAAGATGGTAGATGAAATGAGATACAATACATTTGGCGTAGCACAAACTGGTATCATAGATGCCAAAGTAGAAAAGAACAAAGACGAAGGCAACAACACAATTACAGATAACACACAAACAGATGCAGGACAATATGCATTAAATACTGAAGAAACAGCTAACTCTGGTGTAACAAGTGCAGCTTCAGAATATAAATTAATAGATATTGACTTAGGACTTGAAGAAAGACCAGAAGCTCAATTGAAATTAACAAAACAAGTTGGACACTATAGAATTACACTTTCAGGTGGATATATTCTATTTGATGCAGGAGCTACTGTAAAAGATGCATACTTTGCTGAACATAAAGGTCATAATATTTACAATTCAAAAGATGATAACAGCAAGAAAAAAGCAGCAGATGGAAATGAAAATAAAGATGACTTCAAATTAGCAAGACTTGCAAAAGTTTCAGTATCTGCAAATTCAACAAGCAACCCTGAAATAATTCAGCCTTATATGGATGATGAATTAATGGATGGTGCAACAATTGAAGTAACATATTCTTACACTGTAGAAAATGTTGGTGAAGTTGACTTTAAAGATAAGAAATTCTACTATACTGGTTCTAGCGACAATTCAATATCTGAAAATGTTGTTAAAACAGATCCAACATTAGTAATTGATTATCTTGCAAATACTTTAAAATTTGATAGTGAAAATCATAATGCAGAAGTACCAGGAAAAGTATGGAACTTAACTACACAAAAAGAATTAGTAAGATATAATGAAGATGCTTATTCAACAAAGGCTACAAGCCCAGATGCTGATGTTACATTAGATAACAACACAATCAACAAGATTTACAATGATAGATTAGGCAAATACAATACATTATTAATTACAGATTCATTAAGCACAATTGCTAAATACAATAATGGTATCACAAACTATGGACTTGTTCCAGCAAGATTCCAAGGCGGAGATACTCAAGAAAGCAAATCAAATTCAGCATTGGTTGTATCAACAATAATGTCTACAAACAATTCTAACTACGATATGGTATACAACAACTTAGCAGAAATTGTAGCAACATCAAATGAAGCAGGCAGAAGAATGCAATATTCAATTGCCGGAAACCAACCAATGGCAGATCAATCATTATTAAGTGATAATTATGTTACTGGTAATGGAGGAGTATTAACATATGAAGACCTAGTTACACCTACAGAAATAGATGCAGATAGTGCTCAAAAGATCATGGTTACTACTCCAACTGGTGAGAACAAGAATTTCTTACCATGGATAATCGGAACAATTTTAGCAGCCGGAATTATTGGAATATCAATTGTTCTAATAAAAAAGAAAGTAACTAAATAAGTTTCTTTTACAATAAAAAATAGAGATGCGTAAGCATCTCTATTTTTTGCTTTATAACATTTATAAAACCGAAATCATAATATAATTAGGGAGGTGTTTTAATGGCAAGAATATTAGTGTACAACAATTCAACGAATAGAATGGAAACTTATTATAGAGGAGAAAGCGAAGCAATGCCCTATAATACAAATAGAACCCTATTAGTAAAAGAATTTAGAGGCTCAAGCAAAAGTAATACCCTATGGACAGAAAGAAACGTAATGAGAGCATGGAACAATCAACGTTATTTATATGGTGGACCAATCCCAGTAGGATACGCATTTAAAAGACCATGGGAAGGTGGACATAGCAACCAATCTCAACACTATGCAGGAACTGCTTTTGATGTCGGTCAAACATTGACAGAAACACAAAGAAACAACTTGTATTGGAGCGCAATAAATAATGGAATATGGACATATGTAGAGTCTAAAAGTTTAACACCTACATGGGTTCATTTTGATAAACGTAGAGGTACACCTGCATGTTCAGCTGGAGGATTTCCAATGATTTCAAATGGTTCAAGAGGTGTATATGTTTTAATAGCACAAGATGATTTGAATACTTTAGGATATACTACTGGAGGACTTGATGGAATTTTTGGAGACAAAACTTTTGAAGCAGTTAAACAATATCAAAGAAAAGTTTCATTAGATGTTGATGGCATTATAGGTTGCAATACTTGGAGAAGTCTACAAGAAAGTGTTGTAGGAACAGGTAAAACAAGCACAACCATTGACTAAATGAAAGTATAATATTCTCTTTTTTGCAAATAATAATTATAAATTATACAAAAAAGAGAGTGTGAAATTCTATGAATAAGTATCTAAATATTTCAAATACAATTCTTTCAAAAGACAATATAAATAGATATTTAGAAAAATTATCAGCACAAAGTGTTGTTACAAAATACTCGCTTAAAGCGACATATCCAAAAGATAGAATAAAAGATAATTTTGAGTATATATCATTGATATATACTCTTTTAGTCAAGCATGCAAAATTAAAAATTCCAATCCATCCTGCTGGAGAATGGCTGCTTGACAACTTTTATATTATTGAGAAAAACGTTAAATCAGTTTTGCAAACATTAAAACTAAAAAAATATTGCGAATTACCAAGCCTTGCAGAGATTAGTTCAAGAGAAGGTAAAACATATTATGAATCCATTGGCTTTCCAAGAGTATATTTTTTCGTAAATGATATTGTTTCATTTACTGACGCAAATTTTGATCAAAAAGATCTAGAAGATTTTATTATGAGCTATCAAAAAAATAAAAATTTTACAATGAATGAACTATGTAATCTAGACGTATTTTTAAAAATTTGCATAATAGAAAAAATCAGAAAACTATGTGAGAAAATTTTCCTCATTCAAACAAAAAGGTTCAAAGAAAAAGATAGAAGTCAGAAGATGAATGAGAAAGAAAATATTGATATAGCAATTGATACTCTTTCAATGAAAAATTCAATTACTAGTTTGAATAAATTATCTAGAATTGACTTCTCTAAAATATTTCAAAATACAAATAGTATAGAAAAAATATTGTTAAAGGACCCAGCAAGAATATATTCAAAAATGGATACAAGCACAAAAGCATATTATAGAGATGAAATTAAAAACTTTGCAAAAATTTCTAACAAAAGCGAAGAAGATATTGCAAAAAAAGTAATAGAATTATGTGAAAGTGCAAAAGGCAAAAAGTCACATGTTGGCTTTTATTTGATTACAGAAGAAGGAAGAAAAATTTTATATGAATCATTAACTAATAAAAAATATAGAAGACTTTCATACAAACAAAAAAGCAAAGTATATATTTTTTCAATATATACTTTAAGCATGATTATTGTTACTTTGTTATTTTTAATTCCACATATTAGATTACTAAGCTTACTATTTTTCATTCCAATTCAAAACGCAACTACAAAAATTATTCAATATATTTTAAGTAAAATTGTAAAGCCAAAGGCATTGCCAAAAATAGACTTACATGAAAAATTACCAGAGGAATATTCCACAATGTGCATCATTCCAGTAGTATTAGATAGTGAAGAAAAAGTCGAAAAAATAGTTAAAAATATGGAAATTTATTACCTTGCAAATAAAACTGAAAATCTATATTTTACTTTGCTAGGAGATTGCACTACATCAAAAAATGAAAAGGAAAAAGTTGATGAAAAAATATCATCAAAAGGAATTGAATTAACTAAGAAATTAAATAAAATTTATGGCGAAAAATTTTTCTTTTGTTATAGAAAAAGAGAATGGTCAAATTCAGAAAAATGCTACATGGGTTATGAAAGAAAGAGAGGGATGATCAATGAATTCAACGAATTTTTAGAAACGGAAAATTCAAAATTTAGAGTTAACACAATCGAAAAAATTCCGAAAATAAAATATGTAATTACAATTGATGAAGATACAAATCTTACATTAAATTCTGTGTTTGATTTAGTTGGAACGATGTGCCATATTTTGAATACACCTGAAGTAGACAAAATAAAAAATATAGTTACAAATGGACATGCTATTATTCAGCCACAAATTTCTATTGATATTGAATCAGCCAATAAAACAATGTTTAGCAAAATATTTTCAATAGATAAAGGATTTGATATTTACACAAATATTTTTTCAAACGTATACCAAGATAATTTTGATGAAGCAATTTATGAGGGAAAAGGAATATATGATTTAGATGCTTTTTATAAAGTAATGAAGGACAATATTCCAGATAACACTGTACTTAGTCACGATTTGTTAGAGGGGAGTTTTTTAAGATGTGGATTTGCTTCAGACATCATTTTGCTAGACAATTTTCCTTCAAATTACACATCATATAAAAAGAGATTTGAAAGGTGGATGAGGGGAGATATTCAACTGATTCCATTTCTAAAAAGTAGAATAAATGCACTTTCAAAATACAAAATTCTTGACAACATATCAAGAAATTTAAATGAATTTTTTATATTTGCCTCAATACTTTTAGGAATAATTTTACAAAATACAAATCTTATTTTAATACCAATTTTACTATTCTTTACACCGATAAATATTTTTGTAATTGATAAAATTTTCAATGAAAAAGTTAAGAAAAAGTTCATTTTTAAGAGCAAAGTTATCAACAAAAATTTGACAAATTGTGGACAACAATTTTTAAAAAGTTTGTACAAATTGACAACATTACCAGACATTGCAATATTAGAAATCATAACATTTTTTAAAACATTATATAGAATAAAAATTTCTCATCAAAATTTATTGCAGTGGACAACAGCAAGTCAAGTAGAACAAAAGAATAGAAAAATTGAAAAACAAGAAAACAAAATTTCAAAAGAAGACAAAAATTATTTGCTTTCAATTGCTTTAAAAACGTGGCAATTTTATAAGCAAAATATGATAAATTATTTGCCACCTGATAATTATCAAGAAGATAGAAAAAACAAATTATCATTTCAAACTTCTCCAACTAATATTGGATTTTTAATCATGTCTACGATTTCAAGCTATGACCTAGGATTCGAAGGAAAAAACGATACATTAAACCTGTTAGAAAATATAGTTGATACAATAGAGCAATTACAAAAATGGAATGGACATTTGTACAATTGGTATAACATTCTAACAAAAGAACCAGTGAAGCCATTAGATATATCATCAGTTGATAGTGGTAATTTTATTGGTGCAATGTATTGCTTAAAGCAATTTTTAATAGAAGAAAAAGCAGAAAAAAAATTAGTAAAAAGAGTTTCTAAAATTATTTCAGATACAAATTTTGCAAAATTATTTGATGAGAAAGTTGGTTTGTTTTCAATTGGATTGAATGTTGAAAGCAACAAACTATATGATTCATATTATGATTTGCTAGCAACAGAAGCAAGACAAACGAGTCTGATTGCGATTGCAAAAAGAGATGTTTCAGCAAAACATTTTAGAAATTTATCACGATTATTTACAGAATATAAAGGAAATGTAGGATTAGTTTCTTGGGGTGGAACCACATTCGAATACATGCTTCCAAATATAAATATTCCGTCATACAATTGCACACTTTTAAACGATGCCTGCAGATTTGCAATGTACAGCAATATTGAATATGCGAGAAAAAATTCAGTACCTTTTGGAATATCTGAATCTGGTTTTAGCGTAAAAGATTTGCACGGTAATTATCAGTACAAAACTTTTGGAGTTCCATGGCTTGGACTAAAAAGAGGATTGGAAAAATCGTTAGTAGTAAGCTCATATTCAACAGCTCTTTTTTTACAAATAGATTCAATAAGAGCAATTGAAAATATGCATAAATTAGAAAAGTATAGTGCACTTGGAAAATATGGATTTTATGAATCAATTGATTTTTCTAATAATAATGAAGTAGTAAAAAGTTATATGGCACATCATCAAGGTATGATTTTATCTTCAATTGACAATTGCCTAAACAATAATATTTTTCAAAAAAGATTTATGCAAAATCCAGAGGCAAACACAATAAAAATTTTACTCGAAGAAAGAATGCAAAACAATATAATTTTAAATAAAAGTAAGATACCAAAAACAGACAAGAGCAATGAATATAAATTTGAAAAAAATTTAATTAGAAAACAAGGAACAAATTTATTAGCAAATGATAACGTAAGTATTTTAACAAAAGAAAACGAGATTGAAACAATTTATTATAATGAAAAATTAGTGTATGAAAATGCAAATATTTTTATAAAGAATGTAGAAACAAACAAAGTATATGATTTAAGAAAAATTTTGAAAGATAAAACTGAAAATATGAAAGTAACATTAGAGTTTTCATCTTATGGCACAAAAATAAAATTCGAAGATGGAAGCATAAGCATTATTTTAGATGCAATAATAGAACCGGAAAACAATGTTGTAATAAATCAAATTACAATAAAAAATAAGCAAGTTGAAAATATGAATTTGGAACTATATGTTTATCAAGAGCCTGTTCTTCAAAAAAGAAAAGATTTTGAAATGAGCAAAACATATAATCGAATGTTCCTTAATTATTGCTTCGAGGACAATATTTTAGGTGTAACGAGAAAACCTAAAACATTGAAAGAAAAAAGTTTGTCATTAGAACAAGCTTTATATCCTCTAGAAAACAAACTCGAATATGAAATTCATAAAGAGAATTTTTATAATAGAACCGATTTGAAAAATCCGGAAGCGGTAACAAAGTCCAAAGAATTGTCTTCTAAAATTGATGTTTCAATAAACCCAATAATTTGTATGAAGCAAAAATTTTCAATTGGTCAAAACAAAGAAAAAACTTTTTATTTATTGTCAGCAATTGATGAAGACAAAAATATTGCAATTGAAAAAATAAAAAGCAATATGAATATTGAAAAACTAAAAAGGGTATTTGAAATAGCAAAAACAAATGAATATGAAAAGAATAGATTTTTACAATTAAATGAAAAAGAAATTTATGATTTTCAAAAAATGTTTTACTATTTAATTCAAAAAATTCGAGTAGATGATGATAAAATTTTGCTATTAGATAACGACTTGTGGAAGTATGGAATTTCAGGAGATTTTCCAATTGCAAGTTTTGAAATTAATCAAGACACAGATAGAAAAGATGTAATTAAAATGTTGAAATTTTATAAGTATCTTAGAAGTAAAAATTTTGCTTTTGATTTGATTTTATTTTCTAATTACAATTTAGATGATGAAATTAAAATGGTGGATTTAGAGCAATATTTAAATGCAAAACCAGGAATTCACATTTTAAAAAATATTCCAGAAAACGATAAAGAGATTATTTTACTTCAATCAAATTTAACAAAGGAAAGAATGAAAAATGAATATTGAAAAGTTGAAATTTAACAATGGCTATGGCACATTTGATGAAAAAGAAAATGAATATTGGATAATGCAAAATAAAGAAAGCAGAGTTCCATTAGCGTGGTCAAATATTCTAGCAAACGAAAACTTTGGAACTGTAGTTACTGATTCAATGGGTGGATTTACGTGGTATAAAAATAGCCAAACAAATAAGGTAACGCAGTTTTCAAACGATGCGTTTTTAGATACACCATCTGAAAATATATCAATAAAAGTTTACGAAAAAATCCCGCAAGAGATTTATAAAAAATCAAATTTAAACATTTACGAAAAAATCCCCAAAGACATTTCTCAAAAATCAAATCAAAATATTTACGAAAAAATTCCACAAGACATTTCTCAAAAAACACAACCCAAAACTTACGAAAAAATATCTGATTTCAATTTTAAAAATATGTCTGATGAGGGAAATTACTATACTTGTTTTGGATTAGGATATGCAAAATATTTTCATAAATCAGATGCTTTAGAAAGCGAAATAACAATATTCGTTCCAACAAACATAAATGCAAAAATCATGATTGTTCAATTGAAAAACACTTCAGAAAAAAATATAAATGTATCCGCAAAATATGAAACCAAAATGCAACTTGCAGAAAATTTAGACAAGTCAATCCTTGTAAAAAAATACAAGGAAAGTTTAAACTCTGTATTTTATAAAAACTTAAAAAAGCCAAATTATATAGCCTATGTAACATCAAACGAAAAAATAGATGAAAATCAAACAACAGAAGTCACATTAAATAAAAATGAAGAAAAGGAAATTTTATTTTTACTAGGTTGTGAAGAAGATGAGGAAGAGATAGTAAAAAATTCAATAAAAATTTTTCATGATTACGAAAAAATATTTTTAGAAACTAAAAAATATTGGAAAGAAAAAACGAGTCATTTTATATCAAAAACACCATCAAAAGAATTTGATATAATGCAAAATGGCTGGATACCATATCAAACTTTAACATCAAGGCTACTTGCTAGAACTGGATATTATCAAGTAAGTGGAGCATATGGATTTCGAGACCAATTGCAAGACGCAATAGGAATGAAGTGGGTTGATCCCAACATTTTAAGAAAGCAAATTTTAACATGTGCAAATCATCAATTTCAACAAGGAGATTGCGAGCATTGGTTTCATCCAAACTCCGAAAGAGAGCTAGGCATAAAAGCAGAATATTCAGACGATCCAATTTGGCTATTATACGCAACAAACGAATATATAAACTTTACAGGAGACTATTCAATATTAGCAGAAAAAACACCTTTTCTAGACTATCCATCAAACGATAATAAAGAAGAATTAGGAGATGAAATTGTAGACTACTTTCCACAAACAAAAAAGAAATATTCATTACTAAAACACCTAATAAAATCAATCGAATTTTCAAGCAAACTAGGAAAGCACAAATTGCCACTTATACGAAGAGGAGATTGGAATGATGCAATGTCAAACATAGGAAACAATGCAAAAGGAGAAAGCGTATGGCTTGCATTTTTCATATATTTAAGCCTTGAAAAATTCATAAAAATATTAGAAAACATTATCAAAAAACACCCAACACTAATTGATGATTGCTCATTAAGCGTAATGCAAAAATTAGTAGACAAATATAAAAGATACAATGAAAGATTAAAAATAAATATAAATAAAAAATGTTGGGATGGAAAATGGTTTATTAGAGGATATGATAAAAATGGAAACGTAATAGGAACAAATCAAAATGTAGAATGCAAAATTGATAGCATATCGCAAAGTTTCAGCGTAATATCAAATGCAGGAGACAACGATAAAAAGTATATAGCAATGAAAAGCCTAGAAGACAACTTAATAGATGAAAAAAATAGTATAGTAAAATTGTTAACACCGCCAATAGAAAACAATGAATTAGGTTATATTTCATCATATGCAAAAGGAATGAGAGAAAACGGAGGAGAATATGTACATGCAGCAGTATGGGCAATGATAGCAGAAGCAATCCTTAAAAAACCAAAAGAAGTCGAAAAAATTTACAAATGTATAAATCCAATATATCGCACGCAAAGTAAATTTGATATTGAAAAATACAAAGTAGAACCATATGTAATACCAGCAGACATTTATAGCGAGGGAAATCTTTTAGGACGAGGAGGCTGGACTTGGTATACCGGCTCAAGTGCATGGCTATATGAAGCACAAATAAAATATATATTAGGAATCAATATAGAAAACGGCAAACTCTACATCAATCCATGTGTGCCTGATTCATTTAACAAATATCAAGTAACATTCAGATGGAAAAAAGCCACTTACACTTTAAACTTCCTCCGTACCGGTTCTCCTTCCATCAACAATTTTTTGTGCCCCTATACTCTAAAATCTACTGGAAATTATGAGCTTAGCATTACTTTTTAAATTTTAATAATGGTAAAGGGCACAAAAAATTCACAATATATTTTAGCAAACTCTCTTGACATTTGCTAATTTTGGTTATAATATATACGCAGTTAGCAGTTGAAAGCAAAGAGTGCTAACAAGAAGGTGATTATTTTGGAGTTAGATAATAGAAAAAAACGTATATTACAAGCAATTGTAAACGAATATATCAATACAATAGAGCCTGTAAGTTCTAATAGTTTAATTACAAAATATGGGCTAAATTGTTCAAGCGCCACAGTAAGAAACGACATGGCAGACCTTGAAAAAGAAGGCTTCCTTGAAAAAACGCACATCTCAAGTGGTAGAGTACCATCAAACAAAGGTTATAGATTTTATGTAGATAAACTTTTAAACGACAACAACCTAAACATCAATGAAATCAAATATATAAATTCTAAGCTAGAAAACAAAATAAATGAGATGGAGGAAATTACGAAAATAGCCACAAATACTATTTCCGAAGTCACTCATTATACCACAATTTCAATCGAGCCAAACGTTGCAAACCAACGCATTCAAGAAGTAAAATTCGTTCTTCTTGGCTCAAGATTATTGATGGCAATTATACTTACTGAAACAGGAACAATAAAAGAAACAATCATTAAATTTGACAAAGATATTACTCAAGATCAAGCAGATACTTTGCAAGTAATTTTTAACAACAAATTAAGAGGCAAAACATTGTCGTCAATAAACGTTCCAATGGAACAATACATAATGAACGAGATGAATTATAGACTTGATGTTATCAAACCAATTGTTGAGCAGATGAACAAGGTTTTGAATGATGAATCAAAAGTCTATATGAAAGGTGCCGAGCAAGCACTTGATAATCCGGAATTCAAGAGTAACGAAATTGCTAAAAGATTTTTAGGATTGCTTGATAGCCAAGATTTAATAATTGACTTGCTTGAAAATGACAACGATTATAACATCTACATTGGAAACGAAGTCAATGGTTTGAACGATTTTAGTTTGATTACTTTTAAAAACAAAGTAAATGGTAAAGACCTTGGAACAATTGGCATTTTAGGACCGAAGAGAATGGACTACTCGAAAGTAGTATCAGTATTGAAATATATAAATAAGGAATTAAACAAATAGAAAAGAGGTATATTGTGGAAGAAGAAAAGAAAGATAACATTTCTGAAGAGAAAAAAGATGAACCAACAATGAAATTTGAAAAAGAACCACAATCTGCTGAAGAAGCTAAAATACAAGCACTTGAAAAGAAATTGGAAGAGCAAAAGGCCGACCTAGATGATAGCGAAGACAGAATCAAAAGACTAATGGCAGAGTTCGAAAATTTCAAAAAGAGAAGCGATAAAGAAAGAAGTGGTTTGTACAATTCTGTAATGGGAGATGTAATTCTTACATTGTTGCCAGTGCTTGACAACTTGGAAAAAGCAGCACAAGCAAATACAGAAGATGAGCAATACAAAAATGGAATTGAACTTTGCGTAAAACAATTCAAAGATGTTCTTCAAGCAAACAATGTTAAAGAAATTGAAACAGTTGGAAAAACTTTTGATCCATCACTTCACGAAGCAGTTTCACATGTTGAAGATAGTTCACTTGGAGAAAGAGCAATAAAAGAAGAATACAGAAAAGGCTATATGATTGGAGATAGAGTACTTCGCCATTCATTAGTAGTAGTAGCAAATTAGACTTAATATATAAATAAAAACGAATTCAATTTTATAAGTTTTTACATTGTAAGAAAAAGTATTTAATTGAATTTTCAAATTAGTTAATTAGTTAATAAGAAACAATTCGTTTCTAAAAAATAAATAATACAAATGAAATTAAGAAAAGCTAAAAATAAATTATGACTAATATAAAGTCAAAAAATAGGAGGAAAAAATGGGAAAGATTATAGGAATTGACTTAGGAACAACAAACTCATGCGTAGCAGTTATGGAAGGAGGAGAGCCAGTAGTTATACCTAATTCAGAAGGAAGTAGAACTACTCCATCTGTTGTAGCATTTTCAAAAGATGGTGAAAGATTAGTAGGACAAATTGCTAAACGTCAAGCAGTTACAAACCCTGACCATACAATCATTTCAATAAAGAGAAAAATGGGTACAGCAGAAAAAATTAAAATAGATGATGATCAATTTTCACCACAAGAAATTTCAGCTATGATTTTACAAAAATTAAAGGCTGATGCTGAAAGTTATTTAGGAACAGAAGTTAAACAAGCTGTTATTACAGTTCCTGCATACTTCAATGATTCACAAAGACAAGCAACAAAAGATGCTGGTAAAATTGCTGGACTTGATGTATTAAGAATTATCAACGAACCAACAGCAGCAGCTTTAGCATTTGGTATGGACAAAGAAGACCAAGATGAAAAAATAATGATCTACGATTTAGGTGGTGGTACATTCGATGTATCTATTCTAGATATCGGAGATGGTGTATTTGAAGTACTTGCTACAAATGGTAATACACACTTAGGTGGAGATGATTTTGATAACAAAATTATAAACTATCTAATTGAAGAATTTAAGAAAGAAAATGGCATTGATTTGTCAACAGATAAAATGGCAATGCAAAGATTAAAGGAAGCTGCTGAAAAAGCTAAAATTGAATTGTCACAAATGCAACAAACACAAATCAACTTACCATTTATCACAGCAGATGCTAATGGTCCAAAACACTTGGATGTTACATTAACAAGAGCAAAATTCGAAGAATTAATTGCTGACTTAGTTGAAAAAACTAGAATCCCAGTTGAAAACGCAATGAAAGATGCCAAAGTTACAGCTGATGATATTTCAAAAGTATTATTAGTTGGTGGTTCAACAAGAGTTCCATGCGTTCAAGAAATGGTTAGAAAAATTACAGGAAAAGAACCTGATAAAGGAATCAACCCAGATGAATGTGTTGCTATTGGTGCAGCTATTCAAGGTGGTGTACTTTCAGGAGATGTAAAAGACCTAGTATTACTTGATGTTACACCATTATCATTAGGTATCGAAACATATGGTGGTGTATTCACAAAATTAATTGAAAGAAATACTACAATTCCTACAAAGAAATCTCAAGTGTTCTCAACAGCAGCAGATGGCCAAACAAGTGTAGAAGTTCACGTTCTACAAGGCGAAAGAGAAATGGCTGCAGATAACAAAACTTTAGGAAGATTCCAATTATCAGGAATTGCTCCAGCACCAAGAGGAGTACCACAAATCGAAGTTACATTTGATATTGATGCAAATGGTATTGTTCACGTATCTGCAAAAGATATGGCTACTGGAAACAAACAACAAGTTTCAATTACAGCATCTACAAACTTAACAGATGAAGAAATTGATAAAGCTGTTAAAGATGCAGAAGCACATAGTGCAGAAGATAAGAAGAAGAAAGAAGAAATTGAAACAAGAAATAATGCAGAAAGCTTAGTATACAATTGTCAACAAACACTTGAAAAATTAGGCGACAAAATTAGCGAAGAAGAAAAATCAAAAGCTAAAGCCGAAATTGACAAAGTTAACAAAGCACTTGAAGGAAACGATGTTGATGAAATAAAGAAAGCAACAGAAAGTCTAACACAAGTATTCTATTCAATTTCTGAAAAACTTTATGCTTCACAAGCACAACAAAATGGAGCAAATGCAACAACTGATGCAAGTGCAAATACAGAAGAAACAACAACAGAAAGTGCTGAAGAAAACAAAGATGATAGCAATACAACAGATGCAAAGAGCGAAGAAGAAGATAAATAGCAAATAGTAGAGGGACGTTTTACTTGTCTCCACGACAAGTAAACGTTCTCTTTTGCATAAATAAAGAAGGGATTTAAAATGGCTAAAGATTATTATGAAACTTTAGGTGTTGATAGGAATGCATCAGATGAAGAGATAAAAAAGGCATATAGAAAATTAGCAAAAAAATGGCACCCTGATGCAAATCCTGATAATAGAAAAGAAGCCGAAGAAAAGTTCAAAGAAATAGGCGAGGCATATTCTGTATTGTCAGATCCAGAAAAGAGAAAAATGTATGATCAATTTGGCACAGCAGATGCTTCACAAGCAGGATTTAACGGCTTCAATGGTTTCAATGGATTTAATGGTGGAAACTATACATACACCACATCTGGCTTCGATGGATTTGGAGGATTTGATAATATAGTAGATGACTTTGTTTCATCAATATTTGGTGGCGGAAACACTAGAAGAGCAAGAACTTCAGCAAATGGACCTCAAAGAGGTGCTGATTTACAAACAAGTATGAGTATCACATTTGAAGAATCATTTACAGGTGTTACAAAAGAATTCACTATAAGCAAACGTGTAAAATGTGATAATTGTGATGGCACAGGTGCAAAACCTGGCACCAAAGTTGAAACATGTAATGTTTGCCATGGAACAGGTCAAGTAAGAAAAACGCAAACAATAGGCGGATTTGCTAGTTTCCAATCTGTTGGACCTTGCGAAAATTGTAGAGGAACAGGAAAAGTTATAAAAGATCCATGTGATACTTGCAATGGGCAAGGCACAATAAGAAAGAATGTAACAATAAAAGTAGAAGTTCCACAAGGAATTAAAGATGGTCAAACTTTGCGCTTAGAGGGCAAAGGAGAACCAGGCAAAAATGGTGGCGAAAACGGAAATATTTATATCGATATTAAAGTTAAGCCAAGCAAGATATTCACAAGAAATGGCGATGATGTGGAATGTGTAGTTCCAATTTCGATTACACAGGCAGTTCTTGGAGCAAAATTAAAAATACCTACAGTTACAGGAGAAGATGCAGAATTTGAAATTGCTGAAGGTACACAAACAGGAACAAAATTCTCTTTGAGAGGAAAAGGTTTCAAAAGAGCAAGAACAAATTCTTATGGAGATTTAAATTTTACAGTTGAGGTACAAGTACCAAAGAAATTGTCAAAAGAGCAAAGAGATTTGTTCAATGAATTGGCAAAAACTTTGGGTGAACAACCTAAAGTAAAGAAAAGAGGAATTTTTGGATAAATATTACTATTATGTTATATATTTTATTATGATAAATGTTGTCAATTTTGTATTAATGTGGTATGATAAGCATGAAGCAAGAAATGATGGTTATAGGGTAAGTGAAAAAACATTATTTTTAGTTACTGCATTAGGCGGATCAATTGGTGGAATTTGTGGAATGTATGTATTCCATCATAAAACAAAAAAATGGTATTTCAAATACGGTTATCCAATTATTTTATTTTTGCAAGTCTTGCTTATTTTATCATTCTACAAGGGATAATTATGGTTGATAATAGGTATAGAAAAGTATTAACAATAATAATAGTTATCATAGCTGTCGGAGCATTAGTATCTGCCAGCTTTTTTGGGTATGATATATATAAAAAAATAAAGGTTGAAAGTGGAGTAGACGATTTTGAAAATGAATTTGATACAAAACTTGAAGACGCCAATGAAATTACTGAAGATACAAATGAGGTAGAAGAAAATAGTGATAATAAAAATACAGCTCCAAATTCTTCAGTAAAAACAAGCACATCTAAAAAGAAAATGAATGCAATTGCATTAAAATATAAAGGATTTGATGTGGCAGGAAGAATAGAAATACCTGCAATAAAAATAAAATATCCAGTTTTAACTGTTGCCACAAATAAATCAATGCAAGTCTCAGTTGGAATAGTATATGGACCAGGACTTAACAAACCAGGCAATACAACAATCATGGGGCACAATTATAGAAATGGTACTTTGTTTTCAAAAAATGATAAATTGAAAAATGGAGATGAAATATTTATTACAGACTTAACAGGAAAAAGAGTAAGGTATGTTATTTACAATAAATACAACACATCATCTACAGATTTTGATTATGCTACAAGAGATACAAAAGGTGCAACTGAAATTACACTAGAATCTTGCACTAATGACAGCAAAGCCCGTATTATTATTTGGGCAAAAGCTAGTTAAAGAGGGGTATAAATTATGAAAAAAACAATGAATTTTTCAAGTGAAAAAGGTATCACACTTTCAGCATTAATTATTACAATAATAATAATGATGATACTTGCAGGAGTTACAATATCAGCTTCATACAAACAGACAAATGTTATCAATGCTGCAAATGAAGCAATGCAAATATTTAATAAAAAGTCAAGCAAAACTACATCTGAAGTTAACGATGTAATAGACCATGTTGACTCTAATAGAAGAGGAGTTACATCAAGCGAAGAAGTAGGATTCGAACAAGCAAAATAAAAGATTAAATCCCAAAGCGTAATAATAAAATAGAGAGGAAATAAAAAATGGATTATAAAGATTTAGCAAATTTAATTTTTCCTAATGCGAAACCAATAGAATATTATGAAAAAATGTATCCAGAAAGAAACTTACCAGAAGGAGCAATTGTTACACGTTTTGCACCAAGCCCAACAGGATTTGTACATATTGGTGGATTGTATCAATCAATATGTGCCAAACTTTCTGCAGAAAAAACAGGGGGAGTTTTCTTTTTAAGAATAGAAGATACTGACCAAAAAAGAGAAGTTGAAAATGGGGTAAGCGGAATAATTCAATCATTGAAAGACTTTGATATTACACCAGATGAAGGTATGATAAATGAAACAAAATGGAAGGGCGAATATGGTCCATACAAACAATCAATGAGAAAAGAAATCTATGAATCGTATGCCAAATATATGATTGAAAGAGGAAAGGCATATCCTTGTTTTTGTACAGCTGAAGAACTTGAAGAAATGAGAGTAAAACAAGAAAATGCAAAAATAAGACCTGGCTATTATGGAGTATGGGCAAAATGTAGAAATTTGTCATTAGATGAAATGGCAGAAAAAATCAAAGCAGGAGTTCCATATATTATTAGATTTAAATCACCAGGTAGAGAAGATAGAAAAATACAATGTCACGATTTGATAAAAGGAAAAGTAACATTTCCAGAAAATGATATAGATATTCCAATAATCAAATCTGATGGACTTCCAACATATCACTTTGCACATTTGGTTGATGATCATTTAATGAGAACAACACATGTAATCAGAAGTGATGAATGGTTATCATCATTACCATTACATATTCAATTATTCCAAGAGGCTGGATTTAAAGCACCAAAATATTGTCACATTTCTCCAATAATGAAAAACGACAATGGCAATAAACGTAAATTAAGTAAGAGAAAAGACCCAGAAGCAGCTGTTTCATATTATGAAGAATTAGGCGTTCCAGCAGATGCTGTAAAAGAATATTTAATAAACATAGCAAATTCAAATTTTGAAAACTGGAGAAGAGCAAATAAAGACTTACCAATCACAGACTTTGATTTTCAATTAAACAAAATGAGTGTAAGTGGTGCCTTATTTGATATGACAAAATTATTGGATGTTTCAAAATCAGTTATATCAAGATACTCTGCTCAAAAAGTTTATGATGAAAGTTACGCTTGGGCAGAAAGACATGATGAATCTCTTAAAGAAATACTTAACAACAAAGAATATGCTTTGAGGGTTTTAGGAATTGAGAGAGGAAATCAAAAGCCAAGAAAAGATATTGCAAAATGGTCTGATGTTAAGGAAAACATTATTTATATGTTTGAAGAACCAACAGAGTTTGATTATGATAAAGTATCTGATGAAGATGTTAAAAATATTCTTACAGAATATGCAAAAGTATATGATGAAAATGATGACAAAGACACCTGGTTTAGTAAAATAAAGGATGTTGCTGAAAAGTGCGGATTTGCAAAAGAGGTTAAAGAGTACAAAGCAGATCCAGATAAATATCCAAAGGGACATGTTGGCGATGTTTCATCAGTTATTAGAGTTGCAATCACAGGCAGAAGAAACACACCAGATTTGTATGAAATTCTTAGAGTATTAGGTAAAGACGAAGTAATGAAAAGATTGAGCAATAGAGTAAAATAGAAGTGGTTAAATTTTAGGGAGTAAAAAATGTTTGCAGATGAAAATATAAATGAACAAAAAAATAATGAACCATTAAAAAAAGCGAATACGAAAGAAGAAACACTTGATAAGGAAAGCTTCCTTGGCCTTATAAAAGATTACATTAAAGACGACAACATTAGCAATATCAATAAGACCAAGAAAGAAATTGCTAACAATAAAGATAAGGCTGATGGACAAAAAATTTATATAATTGATTTTGCACCTAATACTGATAAAGGAAAGAAGAATAAATAAAAATGGATGATATAAATAAAGCATATCAAGAAGTTAATTATATTTTATCAAAAGCACCTGAAGAATTAAAAGAAAAAATTTCTCCTAAGGTTCTTAATCAAATTGATCTTAGAAGAGATAGAAATTATGAGGTCAACATTGATATGAGCAAGCCATTGGGCTCTCAAAATTTACTTGATTCTACTAAGTCAATTCTTTCTATGATGTATTATGATTATTGGTGCAAAGATGAAGAGGAAAAGAAAAATTTGGCAGGCAAGTTTTACCTCAATAATGATTTGATGAAGTAAAATTTAGAAACACTATATTTTTTCTATTCTATAAATACTTTTCAATTTCACTCCATGCTTGCTCGGTGTAAATTTTTCTTTCAGAGGAGAAGGGAAGAAAATGCAAATCGTGAAGTGGATTTAAATATTGTTGAATTTTTTGAACCTCATCATCTACTTTGGTTTTTGCAATTTTGTCCGCTTTGTTTGCAATTACAATGCATGGAATGTTTTGCTTTATAATGTAATCATACATTAATTTATCGTCTTCAGTTGGATTGTGCCTGATGTCTACAAGGAATATTACTAATGTAATTTCCTTGTTTTTCTTTTTGAAATAGTCTTCAATGAATCTTCCAACTTCTATTTGCTCTTTTTGAGACATTTTGCTGTATCCGTATCCGGGTAAATCTACAAAGTAAAAATTAGTGTCTTGCAAATTATTCGTACTATTTTCTACTTCAACATCTTCTGATTTTTTATTTAGCTCAGTAGCACCATATATTTTATAGAAATTGATTAATCTGGTTTTACCTGGGGCACTACTTGTACGTGCCAAATTTTTTCTATTTATTAGAGTGTTTATAAAAGATGATTTTCCTACATTTGATTTTCCAACTAGTACTATTTGAGGCAATCCATCTTTAGGATACTGAGATTCTTTTACAGCAGATATTGTGAATTCTGAATTTTTTACTTTCATATTTTCTCCTTATAAAAATTTTTATAAAACTTATTAAAAATCGATTTTATAAAATTCTTTTTTTTTCAATGTTTTTTAAAATAATTATGAACATAGAATTCTTTTTTCTAATACACTTGATGTGATTTTTACTTTTTAAAATAGAGAGAGACAACATTTGTTGCATAAACTTTTATTTCAAATCAATTTTCTTAAATGAATTTTTATAAAAAGTTTATTTTGTAAATCAAATTTTGTCTCTCATAAATTATTATAAAACTAATTCTTTTTTTCTATTTTTGCAAGTCCACCCATATATGGACGTAATACTTCTGGAATTGTAACGCTTCCATCTTCATTATAGTTGTTTTCAAGTATTGCAATAAGTGCACGTGGGGTTGCTACAACTGTGTTGTTCAAAGTATTTACTAAATAATTTCCATTAGGACCTTTTGCTCTAATTCCAAGTCTTCTTGCTTGAGCATCTCCTAAATTTGAACAACTGCAAACCTCAAAATATTTCTTTTGACGTGGTGACCATGCTTCAATATCACATGACTTAACTTTCAAATCAGCCAAATCTCCAGAGCAACAATCAAGTTGTCTTACTGGAATATTCCAACTTCTAAATAAATCAACACTAAGTTTCCAAAGTTTATTATACCAAGTCATTGCATCTTCTGGTTCGCAAAGAACAATCATTTCTTGTTTTTCAAATTGATGTACTCTGTATAGTCCTCTTTCTTCAAGACCATGTGAGCCAATCTCTTTTCTAAAACATGGAGAATATGATGTCATCAAAATAGGAAGATCTTCTTTTTTAACAATTTGTCCTTTGAACTTTCCAATCATAGAATGCTCAGATGTTCCAATCAAATACAAATCTTCACCTTCAATTTTGTACATCATTGCATCCATCTCTTCAAAAGACATAACACCATTTACAATGTCGCCATGAATCATAAAAGGTGGAATGGCATAAGTAAAACCATTATTAATCATATAATCTCTTGCATAAGCAAGCATAGCTTCATGAAGTCTTGCAACATCGCCAAGCAAATAATAAAAACCAACACCGCTTGTACGACCTGCAGATTCTTTATCAAGACCATTGAAATTCGCGATAATATCAGCATGATAAGGAATTTCATAATCTGGAACTTTAGGCTCTCCAAATCTTTGAACCTCAACGTTTTCAGAATCATCTTTTCCAATAGGAACAGATGGATCCATAATGTTTGGGATAACCATCATTCTTTCTTTTATTTCTTTAGCATACTCTTCTTCAAGTTTTTCGTTTTCTTCAAGTTCAGCATTTATGTTTTTAACTTCTTCCTTGATTTTTTCAGCCTCGCCTTTTTTGCCAGATTGCATCAAAGAGCCAATTTGAGCACTCAAAGTATTACGCTTATTTCTAAGTTCATCGCCCTTTAAAGTAGCCTCTCTATTTTTTTTATCAAACTCCAAAACCTCATCAACTAGTGGAAGTTTTTTATCTTGAAATTTATTCTTAATATTTTGTTTAACAATTTCAGGATGTTCTCTTAAAAATTTAATATCAATCATATTTCCCACTTCTTTCTCAATAAAATTCAATACACATTGTACCATTTTAACTGGCAAAATACAAGGCTTTAAAACAAAGTTAGTAAATTTTAAATAAAATTTTAATTAATGGATTACATATTATAATAATTTTAATGTGATTTCAAAATGAAAATATTAAAATTAAATATAGAATTTAAAAACTATACTCAAATTAAACACCGAGCAATAAACTTTGAAAAAAATATTGACTTTTCAACGTTTTCAAAATATAATTGTGGCAGAATTAGAACACCTTAGGAGGAAATTCAGCAAATGCCAGAGAACCAAAATGCACAATACAAAGAATTAAAAGACGAAGAATTAATCAACCTAGTTAATCAAGGAAACAAAGGTGCTTTGAACACTCTAATTGATAGATACTATAATCTAGTCAATGTAAAAGTTTCAAAGTATTATATTAATGGCGCCGAAAAAGATGATTTAATTCAAGAAGGTTTAATCGGTTTGTTCAAATCAATAAAAAGTTACAATCCAGAAAAGCAAAATTCGTTCAAAACATTTGCTAACTTGTGTGTCGAAAGGCAATTAATCACAGCAATCAAAGGATCGAATCGACAAAAAAATTTACCTTTAAATTCTTATATCTCATTAAATAATACCGCATATGACAATGAAGAAGGTGAAACTGAAAGCCAATTAACTGATATGATTGGGAATTCTGATTTGGAAGATCCTCTTGAGAAAGTTACAAAAGATGAATACTACAAAGATGTTAAAGAAACAATAGATGCATCATTAAGTCCATTTGAAAAACAAGTGCTAAATGAATTTGTACAAGGCAAAACTTACAATCAAATTGCAAAGAATCTAAACGCAGAAGTAAAATCAGTGGACAATGCAATTCAAAGAATAAGGAAGAAAACCGCAAAAAATATAGAAAATTTAAGCTAAGCATCATTGCTTAACTTAAATTAATTATTTGCCTACATGGCGCAGTTGGTAGCGCACATCCTTGGTAAGGATGAGGTCACCAGTTCAATCCTGGTTGTAGGCTCCAAACATATATAATATTATATTCAAAATTTATGTAGTTAATCATGGAGGACATATACAAAGACCATGGTTATCAAAAAAGTGATTTGAATGATTTGCATTTTTAATAAGAAATTGAAATAAGGAATTTATTTAAAAAATTTTAAAAAAGAAATAATTTGTCAAATTTGGATGACATTGAAATATAAAAAGTAATAAAATTAAAATGAACCTAGTTTTAAACTAGGTTCATTTTTGAACTAATTTATAATTTTTTAAAAGTTTTACAAAAGAAATTTATAATTTTCTAAAACGACTCTTTCAAATAATTTCATATATTTTTAAACCACAAAGAATAATCTAATAACTATATGTCAAAAATAATTAAAAACACCTACAGCTCAATAACTATATGAAATAAATACCTACTGCTCGAAAGGGCCCTTCTTCTTCATATCCTCAAGTTTTTGCTTATCCTCATCATCCAAATTCTCTAAGCCAAACTCAAGAAGCATAATAACAACTTTATTAAAAGACAAATTCTTAATATCAGCAAGATTTTGTATATCATCAACAACATCTTCAGGTAACCTTAAAGTTTTACTAATTCCACTATGATTTTGAGGTATCTTCAATTTATTCATATACCAAAATACATTCCTTTCTTATTTAATTAAATGATATCAATTCAAGCAAAAACATACTTGCCAAAATCAATATCCTTTCTGCAAGATATTTTAATATAAAATTTTAAATAAATATGCACCCAAAAACGCTTGCAAAACAATTGCAAGTATGATAATATGTTTTTGAATAAAAGTAACGTAAGTTACAAAAATTTAAAAGAAAGGGGAAATCAACTAGAATCAAAGATAAATCGACTATTAGAGATAAAATTTAACAATGCATTTTTTAAAGAAATATTGTAAGAAAATTTTTATAATAAAAAATTTTATAGGGAATTTTAATAGAGATTTATTAGAATATTAGTTGGTTACAAAAAAATGAAAGAAAAACTAAAGAAAAATCAAGGAATTACACTTGTTGCTTTGATAATTACAACCATATTCTGTTATGACGAATTTATAAAATCTAGTAATAACAAAGGTTTCCTCCTACAAACAATTTAGTCAAAATCATAAATTTTCAAATATTTAGAAGATGAATTTAAAAGTTCATCTTTTTTTGAACTTAAAAATAAAAAATTATGGAGGTAAAAGTTATGGAAAAGAAAGAATTAAAAGAAAGGTTTATTGATGAAAAAACAGGAATTGAATATGTAAGACAAGGAGATTACTATATACCAAATTTAGTGATACCAATGCAAGAGAAAATACAATTAAATAAATATGGTAGAATGAGATTAAACTACTTGGTGTTAAGATAGATTTTGGACACGAAAGCGTAGAGATGTTATAATAGTTTTAT